>CAVFKD010000010.1:6816-33400 GCA_963623095.1 bacterium
ATGGTTATATTGATGTAACTTCATTAGGTGATGATCCTAGATTAAATAACTATAAGATTATTTCTTCTAAAGGTAAAATAGTTATTAATCAACGTGAAATTAAAGTTACATTTAATAATGGTGAACAAATCTATAATGGAAATTGCTTTAGTTACGATGAAATCGAATTAGATGGAAGTAAAGTAGAAAATATTGTTAATGGACATGTATTAAGTATTAACATTAATTTCTCTTATAAAGAAAATGGAGGAATTATTAAATCATCATCCATAATTGATGCAAGAACATATGATTTATATATTTCTTCTTATTCTGTATCTTCAACTTCTGGTGAATACTTATTTAATTCTAATGATTTAAATAACTATAAAGTAAGTTTCGTTGAAGATTATATTTATACAATTAATCCTTATACTTATGAATTAACTACATATAATATTTCAAAAGTTTATGATGGAAAAGAATATGATTTATCTTCATTTACATTTAACTTACCATTCAATGGAGTAATAGTTAAAGTAAATTCATTAAATTATGTAGGAAGTAAAGTTCCTACAACTGTTGGTGAATACGAATTTACTATTTTAAAAGATAATTGTGAAGTTTTAAATACATCTTCAAGTGTATTAAATAATTACGTATTTGTTAATAAAGCAAATTCAAAATTAACTATTGCAAAATTAAAAGTTACTTTTACTCCAAATAACAATCAAAAAATCTATGATGGAGAAATCGCGATTAATGATAATGGTTATACATTTACAAAATTAGGTGAAGGAGATAGTATCGAATCACTTGGAATTAATGTAAGTTATAAAGTTATTGATGATAATGATAACAATGTAATCAATGTAGGTACTTATAGAATAGTTATCTTTGTTACAGGTAATACATATTTTGATACAAATTATGAACTTGTAACGGAAGAAGGAGAATTTATAATTACTCCTAGAATTTATAATGTTACATTAACTTATAATGGAAGCATTAAATTTGATGCTGAAGAACATGATTTTGAAAGTATTGATGGGGATTATTCTTTATCAAGTAATGATCAATTTACATCTTCATTAAGCTTAAATATCATCTTTAAAAATGGTAACGAATCATTAAAAGAAGTATTCTCTAAAGGCAGTTATGAATTATTTATTTCTTCTTATACAATTGAAGGAATTTCTAATAATCCTAACTTTGAATTTAATTTAGATAAACAATATTTCTTTGAAATTACTTCTTATACTCTTACTTATGTTAACCCTGATGTAAATGTTACTTATGATGGTAATAAGCATCCTTATACTAAAGAAGAACTAGAAAGAGATAATGATGATATCTTAGAAAGTGAATCAAAAGATTTCTTATCAAAAGTAGGTTACAAAGTAACTAGAAGTATTAGTCAAGATTTAAGCTCTGTTTATCAAATAAACGCAGGAACTTATAATTATAATTTAGAGATATCTATTATTGATTCTAAGGGCAATGATCAAAGTTCTAACTTTAATATCATTATAATTGAAGGAAAAATTAAAATTAGTCCAAAAATTATAAAGGTTGATATTGAAGGAGAAAGTAAATATTATAGCAATACTAATTACGTCTTATCAGATACAATTAAAGAATCTGTCTTAAGCCAAATTAATAATGGTATATTAGAATGTGATAGTTCTAAAAAGGTTTCTATTAGATTCCAAAATGGTAAAAACTATAAAGAACCAGGAACATACAATGAATTCTATAATGATATTCTCTTTACTTTAGTGGATAAAGATACTGGAACTGATTATGCTTATAATTATGATATTCAATATAACGCAACTAAGCCTTTAATCATTATGGCAAATATTATTACCTTTATAGATAATAAAGAACTTGAATTTGATTATAATGGTTCCGCGATTAAATCCCTTGATAAATATCTAGAAATCGATGGAGAAAATTCAACTTATACTGATTTATCAATTTCAACTTCAAAAGTAACAATCATTACTGAAGATGGTAGTGAATATGAATACGATACAAAAGATGCTTCATTTAAGAAATTTGATATTTTATTAAATGCAGGTACTTATATTATTAAAATTAATGTTAATGATTTATATTTAAACTCTAAGCGTATTGGTGATAATTTAAATTATTATTCTTGCTCACAAGAAACTATTACTTTAACAATCGTTATTAATAAATTTGAATTAACTGGTTCTGCTTATACTTATGACTATAATTTCTTCTTTGATCCTAACGATTTAGATTATAAGTTTACTTATCCTTATGGTTATTCTTCTATAACCCCAACAGCGATTTCAGAAAGAACTATTGGATTTAATTTTGTTCCATTTAAAGATGAAAACGGTAATGAAATAACACCTTATGTTGATATCAATAACAAGACTTGTGAAAACAAATTAGATTTACATGTATATTTTACTGATACAGGTGAAGATATTACTTCTAGCTGTGATTTATCAAATATAAATATTAGTTATGGCACATTAACTTTAACTTCGGATGTCACTGTTAATGGATATGAATCATGTGATTATACTTCTTTAGATTATAATAACTTAGGACCTACATGGATTTTGACTGATGTAGGTAATGTAAATCTAAATATTGAAACTCAATATATCTTAAAAGATGAATTAGATATAAATTCAACATTTATTGATTCTATTAATGAAGTAGGTACATATTATATTCTTTATAAGATTGATAGTGTTAATGTAAATGGTACTTATTATGAAGATTATTCATTCTTAAATTTAATTATTAATCAAACTTTTGAATATGATGGAGAAACTTATTATGTATTACAATATTATGTTTCCACATCTACTTTATATTTAAAACCTTATGTTACTGATTCATATGTATTTAATGGAGATAATGTTTGTTTAAGCGCAGATCAAAATGAAATAGTTTATGGTAGTATTCGTCAAAATCAATATATTGAATGTGAATTCTCTAATAATGAAATTGGTATTATTGAAGGCAAATTAAAAAAATCTGTAACACCAAAAATTATTGCTTCACATATCTATGATGAAGAGGGCAATGAAGTAACTTCTAATTATGATATAAAATATGAATATGATGATTTCTTAAAAAATAAAGATGAATATTTACAACTTAAAGGTAAAGATAGATATTCGTATAAATTTAATGTCAATAAAACATTAAGTTATTCAAATCGTTATGTTGTTTATAAATCTTTTGGAGGATCATTTACTTATGATAATGAATATCATCAAGTAACAATAGAACCAACAATTATAAATGATTATAATAGCGCGATTGAACAAATTAACAATAGAGTTGTTACTGAAGAAAATTATGGCTTATTAGATGGATATTATTATCAAGTAAAGAGTTATGGATCTTATAAATTCTATAATAGTAGAGGATATAAGAACACTGTTTCATTTAAGACATATACTGAAGATGGAATTGATGTTTCTAGCGTATTTACTTATTTAATCTCTAATGATAGTGAATTAGTTTATATTAATCAAAAAGATGTAATAGTCACTAGTGAATCTGCAAGCGCACAATTTGGTGATGTATTAGAATTATATGATCATACTATTTCTTCAATTGAAGGCTTATTAGACAATGGTGATCATATTGATTTAGATTCAATTGTTTGGACTGGTATTAATTCAACAGTTGGTAGTAAAGAAAACACATTCGTTGTTACAAAAATCTTGAATGCAAAAGGACAAGATGTCACAAGTAATTACAATATTATTTATGTTTATGGTACTTTAACAATTACGTTATAAAAACAATTAGTGAAATAAAAATATAATTTTTGTAGGAGGAAAATTATGAAATTAGGATTTAAAACCTATTACAAACTTGGTATGCACGATACCAAAATGTTATTAAAGAAGAAATCAAACTTCTTTAAATTCTTTGTCTATGTAATTATGAGTTTACTAGGAACATTCATTGTTCCTAGTATCACTCAAGTTAGTGTTACTAGACTTTCAAAAAGTGTTCATGAAGATAATAATTTATCTTTATTAGATGCTTTTAGTTTTGGAGATAAACCTTTAAGTATTTATCATATTATTCTTACTGGTTTATTAAAAGTATTAATTCTATTAACAGGAATTATTGCTTGTTCATTAATCGGTGGATTATTCTATCTACTTGGATCTTCAATTAGTTATTTATTATTTAATGATCCTTTAACATCTATTACTTATGTTTTAAGTGGAATAGGAAGTATTTCTTTATTAATATTTATTTATTTCTATATATTCTACTTAAATCATACTAATTTCTTATTATCAGAAGAAAATAATTTAACACCAACAAAAGCAATTAAAACATCAATGAATTTATCAAAAAATGGTAAATTAGCAATGTTTTTAAATTTCTTAATGGGTTTAATTATCTTCTTAGGTTTTGGAATTGTTTATGCAGGCATTAATTTTGTTATTATGGATATTTTACCAAGTTATACGCCAATGCCTTCTTATGTAATAACATTTATTTATTTACTAGTACAAGTTATTTTATCTTTAGTATTAGTATTTGTTTTACCTTACGCGATTTTACCATCGATGATCGCTAGTTATTTATTAAGAAAAGATCTTTGCCTTGGTGATAAAGAGCATAATTATGAATATACAAATGTATCGGTTAATACTTCTAAATTAAATAAGAAATATATTAATGTAACTAACGTAGAAACAAACTTAGATTCTTTATTTGATAATCCTTCTACTCCTACAGAAGAAAATCCTCAAAAAGAAAATAATGTTTCTAAGTCAGAAGAAGTAAATACTGATATAGAAAATGATTCTTCTTTAAATGATAATTTTGTAGATGTCAGTAATGAAGAAACTGCCCTAGAAATAAAGGAGGAAGAATAATATGATATTATCACCTTTAACTTGGCGCATTTTAGCGATCCTTGCAATTGTATTATTAATTGTAATAATCGTTTTATTATCAACCTTAAAACTATTAAAAAATCATTATTATTTCGATTATGTTGAAGATACATTAGTTGATAGTAAAACCGTTGATGAAGAAACAACTCAAAAAGAATATCTTGTTAATAATGCTTCTAAAAAATATATTAATAGATATTTAATCTCCGAAGATAAGATTCATAAGTATTTAATTCTTAATTATAATGAATCTTATCATAAAGCAAGAGTTTATGTGATGGAATATAATTCCAAAGGAAAAGTTATTAACGTATTAAGAGTTACTGAATTAGAAACAACAACTAAATCAAGAGTTATATTATTAAGCGCGAAAACTAGTAATGTTAATATTATTATTGGTCGAATTAATGATACAGAAATTAATTATAATGTTATTGCTCCAACTTCATTAGGAAAAATAAGAATTTATTCATTATTAAAAGCTTTAATGCTATTTTGCATTGTTTTTATTACTAGACATTTCTTTATCGAACTATGCGGAGGATGTTTTAAATACACATTATTAAATTCAATGTATGATTATATATTTATTGGAGTAATTTTCTTAATATCTTTATTATATTATGTAATCAATGCACATATATTAAAGAAGAGAAATAGAAAAATTAAGGATGGAGGTAGATTATCTTATGAATTCATTTAATAAAGTAAAAAAATGTAAATATGAAATGTGTTCACCATGCTTAATTGCTTTAAATGAATATGTATTATTCGAAGATGAAAAAGATAAGAAAAAATGTATTGTCTTTAACTTTTATTCTTCAGTTGTTCAACCTTTACATTATTTTATTATCGATGTAAATCAATATAATGATAATGATGAATTAATCGCAACTTCAAGAATCAAATTCGATGATTTAAAAGTTAAAAAGAATGAATATTTTACACCAAATGGTAGATTAAATGTAGAATATGCATGCGTTAAAATCTCTTATACATTAATCGAAGCAAAATTCGAAAGATCTATTTATAAAAATGGAACTTTAATCGATAATACTAAAGATTATGAAGCTTATATTGGAAAAGCTTATGAAGAGAAAAAAGGCATTGAAAAGAAAGAATATAAGAAGCAATTAAAAGAAAATAAAAAGAAATATAAACTTCAAGAAAAATTAGATAAAAAGAAAGCAAAACGTGATTTAAAGCTTTATGAAATTAGACATTCTGTTAATGAAGGTAAAACAAAAATCAACGATTTAAAAGAAGTTTTTAAAAGAGAAGAAATTATGAATCTTTATAAACCTGGAAAAGGTTGTAGAGCGTTCTTAATTACATTTTCTATTCTTTTAGGAATTGGTTCTATCGCAGGTACTTATGTTTATAGATATACTTCTTTAGATTATTCTGATGGTGATTTTAATTATCACCTTGTCAAAGATGGCTCTTATTATAATTGTTATTTATCAGGCTACTTTGGCAATGAAAAACAAATTAGATATGAAGGAAAATCAGTTTATAAAGAAAACATTAATTTCTTAGATGTTTGGAATTATTATACTGGTCAAAGTGAAACTAATCCATTTGAAGAAGAAAACAAAATTACTTTCAATGTTATCGGTATTAGTGAAAATGCATTTAAAAATTCTTCTATTGAACAATTTTCTTATTCAGGAAACAATAAATTGACAGTAGGTGATAATGCTTTCTATAACGCAAAAAACTTAACTTTGGTATCAACAAACTTTTCAACAGTTGGTAAATATGCTTTAGCGAATACTTCATTATCAAGTTATGAATCATTTAACCTTACTTATTGTGATGTCGGCGCTTTTGCGAATAATACTTCTTTAACTAAATTTATCGCAAGTAACGCGAATGTATCTAAAAATATATTTAAAGGCGATACATCTTTAAAAACTATTGAATTTAATAAGGTTTTAGGATGTAAGACATTAGGTGATTTATTTGGTACAACTAATTCAAATATTCCTACTTCGGTTAAAAAAATAACAATCCATGATACTTCTTTACCACAAGGATTCTTCTATGGAGTTGATCAAAGTATTTCTATTAGCTTAGATTATTCTATATACAATATGTATGGAACTAATCAAACAAAATAATTAAATTTAAAAATTAAAAAAGAAAGGAGGAAGTTTATGTCTAGATTAATTGATTTATTCTTAAGATATGTGCCAACTATATATTTTGTTATAAGCGTATTTCTTCATACTCTTATAGGATATAAAAGAGGATTAAAAAGATCTTTAGCCTTCTTATATCGTAGTTTGATTGTATTTGGAATATATCTAACTATTTATCTACTTGTCATTAATTTATCTGTTGTCGATCAAGGATTATTAAACTTAATTAATCTTTTTATGGGAGAAAATGGACTTCAAAACGCTTTAGGAGTTTCAAAAACTTGTTCTTCAATCAAAGATTGCTTAGTTGAATTTATCCCTTCTATGATGGGCGATAATGTCTATGCAACTGCATTATATGATAATGGCGCATATATACGTACTTTAGTAAGTATGGTTTATAATTTAATCTGGTTCTTAATTATTTATATATTCTATGGAATTACAATCTATATAGTTGATAGAGTATATAAACATAAAAATCCTTATAAAGAAGAAAAAGATCGTTACATGTTAGAAGTCGCACATAATAATGTTCCTCATAAAAAATCTAAAGGAAGAATCGGCGGTTCTTTAATTGGACTTGGAAGAGGATTAGTATCTTCCATTATTGTTTTATCCTTATTTGGCAACGTTTTATATATCGCCACGGGAGGAAAAGGACAAAATAAAGATGATGATACTATTTATGTTGATGATTCAAGTGTTGATCCATATATAAAAATGTATCAATCTATTTCCAATTATGGTGAATATGGTATTTATTATATTTTGAATGCGATTGATTCTAAAGAAAATATTCCTTTCTATTTATATATCACCGATGTTGTATTCCATGGACAAATTAGCGATGAAGAAAATTCTTTCTATGAAACAGTCTCTTTAAGAAATGAACTTTCTTCAATTACATCTTTTGCGACAGAAGGAACTAAACTTCTTTTCCATTATGGAGGACAAGAATTTAAAGATATTATTATGGGAAGAGATACATCTAAAACTGTTTTAGATGAAATTATTTCTCTATATAAAGAAGAAGCTTTCCAAAATGATTTTAATAATCTTATTTCTAAATTAGATTTAGATTCATATTTATTTAATTTTGCTTTTGGATTCGCTCAATCTTTCTTAGGTAATTGTGATGATAATACTTCACCTTTATATACTTTACCTTCGGAAACTAAAGAACTATTAAAAATTTGCTTTAAAAAAGGTTATAAATCAAAAATTATTCCTTTCGAAAGTGAATCACAAGAGATTTTACCTTATTTAAATCCTAGTATTTTAGTCGATTCTAGCGATGTTAAATATTTATTTGAAATGTTTACTCGCATTTATGAATTTACAGGAAATACATATGAAGAAAACGATATTAATCAAGCAATTGATACAGTTGCTTTAATCCAAGATTTAATTCCATGTATTGAAAATTTATCAATTTTAACTACTGATCATAAAGATAAATTAAATCCTGTTTTATCTCGTATTTATGCTTACGCAGAAATTCAATATCTTGCCGCGCCTAGTGAAGATAGCCAAGTTAAATCAATAAAGAAATTAAAAGCAATTTCTGCTTCTTCTTATTATCAAGTCGATTGGATTAATGAACTTAATTCATTAGTGGATGTCGCGAGTGATTTACTTACATCTTATTCAGATGCTTTAAAAACATTAAGAGATGAAAATGAAGATACTTCTAATGTTCCTTTAGTTATCTTAGAAGTGGCAAAATCTTCTAAATACATGAATGTTGTTAATAAATTAAGCGATTCAATCTTACTTGAAAATTTAATGCAAACTTCATTTATTGAATATTATACTGAAGAGCTTCTTGCAGGTATTGTTGGTACAACTAGAGATAATATTACTTTACCGGATAATATTTCTTATGTAAGCCAAGGAGAAACAAAAGGAGAAACTTATAAAGTCTTATCTTTAATTAATCTTCTTGCGACTTCTAAAGATATTGTAGAAACTAAATCAGGCAATCAAGAAGTTAATGTCTTTATTAAAAAATTAATTAATGGAGAAATCAGCGATCCTGAAGATATCTTTAACTTATTAAAGATTAAAAATGTTAAATCTCCTTCTTCTAGAAGTGAAGTAACTACCGCGATTCTTGATAGTGAATTATTTAGAAGTACAATTTCAAATTATATCTTTAATAATGAAGACGCCATCGCAGATTCATTAGGATTTGAACTAGTTATTCCTAATTCAGCATGTGAAGTAAATTCTAAAAATCAAAGATGCAGTATTACTTATAATGAATTTGATCAAGTATTAAGCGTTATTGAAAAAGCTGATTTAGAAGCTTTCTCTTCCAATGATATTAATAAAGTATTAACTGAATTTAAGAAAGTCAAAAAAGAATTTTCTTCCTCAGAAATTTTAAGAGGTAGTATCGCAAAATATCTAGATAACAATGATTTTGATGATTTTAAAATTATCATTCCATCCAAAGCAAAAATTGATGGAGTATTGTCTTCTAGTGAATTAAATTATTTCTTTGACTTTATCGATTTAGTTGAAATTGATAAATTATCTTCTGGAGATATTGATTATTTACTTGAAACTTTAGTAACCAATAAAGATTTATTATTTTCTTCCCAAGTTTTAAAAGCGACAGTTAGTAATTATCTTCGCCCAATTGATGGAAGTGAAAAAGAAGTATCTTATAACAATTTAACCTTAATTGTTCCATCTACTTCTTTAAATAATGAAAAATATATTAATGATAATGAATATACCCTTCTTGCGGAATTCATCACTTTAATTAAAGAAAAAGATTATAATTCTTTATCAAATGATGAAATCTTAACCATCATTTATGATAATGAAAAAAATGGTGAAACAAAGATTTTAAATTCTAATATCATCAATGCAACAATGATTAATTTATTATTAAATCAAAAAGATTTTGATAGCTATATTCCTGAAACTCTTGATAAAAATCATCAAGGTAGTAAAGAAAGCTTATTAAAATTCTCATCAACTAATTCATGGTCTGGTGAATTAAGAAAATTAATTAACGCACTTGGAGAAATGTGTTATGAAGATAATCAAATTAAATTATCTAAATTAGATGATGAAACTTATTTAAAAAATACTATTTCTTCTTTATTAGATAAACCTAATACATCTTCCGAAGAAACTAAATTAGACGTAGTTTATTCTTCATTAATCATTAAAAATAAAGTTACTAAAACAATTGATGAATCATTAGATAATTCTTCTGAAACAATTGAAACTACTTATCGAGATGATTGTAAAGAAGATGGTTATTATACTAAAAATGAAATCTCATCTTTATTATCATTCTTAAAAGAATATGATTTAACAATTGATGGATTTGAAGATTTTGATTTTGCATCTTTATTAGACGCTACTTCAAATAATTATGTATTAAATTCTTCTTTCTTGGATGGAAGTAAAGATAAATTAGATATTATTTATGAATCTACTTTATTAAAACTTCAAATATCAAAGAATATTGATGATAATGTAAAAAATAATATTAAAGATTTTGATAATGTTAAAACTATTTTAAAACAAAGAGTATCTGTTTCTTCTTATAATTATATTTATTCTCTTGATACACTTAAAAACACTTTAAAGTGTATGGAAAATTTAAATATCAAATTCCAAAAAGATGCTTCAACAAATGAATATTCTTATTCATTTAATGGTTCTAGCATCTTAAAGAAAATTTATGAAGATGAAACATTATTAGATGATGTTTATAGTTCAAATCTTGTTGTTGGTATTATTACTAAATTCCTTTCTAGCGATTATTTAGCAAATTCTAATTACTTTGGAAATAATATAATTGAACATCCAAATGCTTATTCTGATTTTGAAAAAAATCATACTAAAGCATTCTATAATAAAAGTGAAATTAAAAATTTATTTAAGCTATTAAAAGACGATCGCTTACCTTCAATTACTTTTGATGAAGATAATGATACTTATGAAATTGACTTTAATAAAGATAAGATTAATTTACAGGCGATAAATGATTTATTCTATCAAAATGATGATACTTTCTATTTGTTAGATGGTTATTTATCTAATGTCTTATTACATTCTTCTTATTTAGTTATTTCTAGTGAAATCGCAAAACATATTTCTAATGATAGTGATACTAGAATTTATGTTATCCATAACGAAATTAAAAATGTATTAAATGCATTAATCCAAGTCAACGTAACTAAATTAAGTGATTTTGATTCTCTTGATGATTTAAAGATTTATTCTAGTGATATTGATGTTATTTTACAAAGTAGCGTCTTTAAAACAAGTATTATCTCTAAAGATTATAATTTAACACCAAATGAAAATGTTGCTTCTATAAAATATGGATATTCTAATGGATATACATTATTAGGATATGTTGAACTTACAAATGATGAAATTAAAAATGGCTTAAATGCTTTATTATATTTAAGTAAGAATATCTATTCTAATGATTACATTTCATTTGATATTATTGATAATATTACAATCGAACAAATTGCTTATTTATACAAAAATGATAAAGATACATTTATTAAAAACGCAACTTCATCATCAATAGTTTATAATTTAGTTAGTGATACAATTATTGAATATTTGAATAACAATACTTATACATCTGCATTAGTTAGTATGTATACTGAAGAAAAGACTGTATGGGATTTAAGTTTAGTTACAAAAATATCAAAAGATATTATTAAACAAGATTCATTTATTACAACTCTTAATTTAATAACTAACTATATTTAATTAAATACTTAAAAGTCTTAGGCGTTGTCTAAGACTTTTATGATATTGAACAAAAATTGGACTATTTGTTTTATAAAATAATCAAAATACTTATTTTAATGGATATTATGTTTAAATGTTATTTATAAAGTGATTAAAATTTGGTAAACTTAAGTTAATAAAAGGTAGGTAAAATTTATGAACAAAATTATGATTATTACTGACTCCAATTCAGGAATTAGACAATCCGAAGCTAAAGAATTAGGAATTACCGTTGTACCAATGCCATTTGTCATTAATGGTGAAGAATTCTATGAAGATATTTCTTTATCACAAGAAGAATTCTATGAAAAATTAAAAAATCCAGATGCAGATATTCATACATCTCAACCTTCAGCGTTTTATTTAGAAGATTTATTTGAAAATTTATTAAAAGAATATGATGAATTAGTTTATATTCCTATGTCTTCTGGATTATCTGCGACTTGCGCGAATGCAACTACGATCGCTCAAAAGTTTGATGGAAGAGTATTTGTTGTTAATAACCAAAGAATCTCCGTCACTCAAAAAGAATCAGTCTTTGAAGCTATTGCAATGGCTAAAGAAGGAAAAAGTGGAAAAGAAATTCATGATTATTTAGTTGATACTAAAATGACTTCAATTATTTATATTATGGTTGCAACTTTAAAATATCTTAAAAAAGGTGGAAGAGTTACTCCTGCCGCGGCTGCATTAGGCTCCATGTTAAGAATTAAACCAGTTTTAATTATTAAAGGTGAAAAATTAGATTCATTCTTTAAAGCATTAACTTTAAAACAAGCTAAATTAAAGATGATTGATCAAATCAAAGAAGATTGTGAAACATTATTTAAAGATGCTTATGAAAAAGGTCAAATGGTTGTTTCTGTCGCACATACTGATAATGAAGAAGAAGCATTAAAATTCAAAGAAGAAATTTTAACTGCATTACCTAAATTAAAATTTAGATTTGTTGATCCATTATCTTTATCTGTTTCTTGCCATATTGGTCCAGGAGCTTTAGCGATCGCAATTGCGATAAATTCTTATTTAAAGTAAAAAATATCGATAAAAAGTTACTTTAAGGGTAACTTTTTTTCTTGTCTATTTATTTTTTTTACATATATGATATTATTAATTAATGAAGAGAGTATAAAAATGAAATTTGATCAAAGTGTTATTGAAAAAATAAAATCAGTGTTATTGAAAAAATAAAATCTTCTAAAAAGATTAATATCATTGGTTGCCCTGGTGCAGGAAAATCTACTTTAGGTAAAAGATTATCTAAGGTACTTTCTTTACCAGTTGTTTTTCTTGACACTATTTATTGGAAACCTAATTGGGTAAGTTTACCAAAAGAGGAATTTGTTTCTAAGATGCTAGAAGAAACAAAAAAAGAATCTTGGATTATGGATGGCAATTATGAATATTGCTTAGATCAAAGACTAGATAAAGCGGATTTTAATATCTATTTAGATTTATCAACATTTACTTGTTTAACTTCTGCATATAAAAGATATTTTATCTATAAAAATAAATCAAGAAGTGATATGACTGAAGGATGCAATGAAGTAATGGATAAAGAATTTGTTTCTTTCATTATGTCTTACAATAAAAAAAGCCGTAAACTCAATTACGAACTTTTAAAAAATGCTAATGTAGATTACATCATTCTTAAATCAAGAAACCAAGCGCATAAATTAGTGAAATTATTATCTTCTAAAGATTAATCTTTAGTTACAGGTAAATTATATGATTCATCAACGTCATTGTTATCAATGGCGTTTTCTTTTGCCATTAATTTTAACATTTCATCTAATTCTTGATCATTGACTGGATCTAGGAATACTTGTTTAGAATAAACATGATAAGTTTCTGCGCCGATAGATTCAATTATTTGTAAACAGATTTTTTTCGATAGAGAATTAATCGCAGGGTTAATAATTAAATTTTTGGTCCAAGTGACAGGGTTTAAAAAATTTAAAGCTTGCCAAATAACTTGACCAACTTTCTTTAATTTATATTTTTTCGCAGCTTTAACAGGCTTTGAATTATCAATATTAGATTTGATATTTAAAATTTGAAGTAATTGTGATAATTTAAATTTCTTTAATGGCTTTAAGAATCTTTTATCTAATAATGCTTCTAATTTTGAAACGATATAATGATCTAGAAGGATAATTTCTTCAAATGTTAATTCACAAATAGGATTTTTACTTTCAGGATAAAATCTTGATGCGATTTGTTTTATTAGTTGTAAAGAAACTAATTCAATGTTTTTAAAAGTGATTTCTTTTTGTTCTTTTGTTCTTCTAATAAAAGAATCTTGAGCGATCTTAATATCGGATTCAATTTCTTCTTTAGTGACATTTTTAGAATTTTCATCCAATATAATTGCGTCTTTTTTAATTTATTTAACAGTGATTAAAATATAAATTAAAACAAAGAATATCGCACCTAGGATTAAACCGATTAATAAAGCGATAATTGTTGAAATATTGATTGTAAAAGTTACATCAATTAAAAACATTCTTGCTCACCTCTTTTTTATTATTATAAAAAAAATCAATTTAATTTACTATTAAATATAAACAAAATGTTCTATAATGAATTAGTTTTAAAAAGGAGTTTAATTATGAAAGCAAGTAAAATGTTAATTGCCACAATGAAAGAAGTTCCAAATGAGGCAGTTATTCCTAGCCATGTTCTCTTATTAAGAGGTGGTTATATCCGTAAATTAGTCGCTGGAGTTTATTCATATTTACCGCTTGGATTAAGAACTCTTCATAAAGTAGAAAATATTATTCGTGAAGAAATGGATAATTCTGGTGCTTTAGAAATTCTTTCAAGCGCAATTCAACCAAAAGAATTATGGGAAGAATCAGGTAGATGGTATAAATACGGTCCTGAATTAATGAGATTTAAAGATCGTCATGATAGAGAATTCTGTTTAGGTCCAACTCATGAAGAAATTTTTACTAACTTAGTAAGAAATGAAGTAAAGTCTAAAAAAGCTTTACCTATGAATATTTATCAAATTCAAACTAAATACCGTGATGAATTTAGACCAAGATTCGGTTTAATGAGATCAAGAGAATTCATCATGAAAGATGCTTATTCATTTGATTTAGATGAAAAAGGATTAGAAGTATCTTATCAAAATATGTATGACACATATTGTAAGATATTTGATCGTTTTGGTTTAAATTATAAGATTGTTCTTGCAGATACTGGAGCAATCGGAGGCAATGGTTCTCACCAATTTATGGCTTTATCAACAGTTGGTGAATCAGATATTATTTATTGTTCTTGCGGTTATGCTGCAGACCAAGAAAAAGCTGATTCTAAAATGGATGGATATAAATTTGATGAAGAAACAAAGGATATAAAAGAAGTTGAAACACCAAATACAAAAACAATTGAAGAATTATCTTCATATTTAAAATGTGATCCAAAAGATATTGCCAAAGCTGTTTTATATAAAGACATCGCTCATGATCAATATGTTATGGTCTTATTAAGAGGCGATAGAGAAGTTAATGATATTAAAGTTTGTAATGAACTTGATATCGCAGAATTCGAACTTGTTTTAGCAAGTGAAGAAAATGTTGCTTCTATTGGTTCATTCCATGGATTTATCGGTCCTAAAGGATTAGAAGATAAAGTTAAAATCTTAATCGATGAAGAAATTACAAATATGAAAAATGTCATCATCGGCGCGAATAAGAAAGATTATCACTTTATAAACGCAAATTATGATAGAGATTTTAAAGGACATGTAGTTGGTAATTTTAGAAAAGCTAATGCAGGTGATTTATGCCCTTGCTGCGGAAAACCTTTAAGCATGGAAAGAGGTATTGAAGTAGGTCAAATCTTTAAATTAGGTACTAAATATTCTGCACCTATGAAAGCAACTTACCAAGATGATGATGGTTCTTTAAAACCAATGGTCATGGGATGTTATGGTATTGGTGTAACTAGAACTATGTCTTCTATTATTGAACAAAATCATGATGAATTTGGTATTAAATGGCCTTTAAATGTCGCTCCTTATCATGCAGTAATTGTTCCAATTTCTTATAAAGATGAAATCCAAAAAGCAAAAGCGGATCAATTATATGCAGAATTACAAAAAGCACATGTTGAAGTTATCTTAGATGATAGAGATGAAAGACCTGGTTTCAAATTTAAAGATTGGGAATTAATTGGTATTCCATATATCATTACTATTGGTAGAAGAGCAAATGAAGACATTTGCGAATTCAAACAAAGATCTACAATGGAAAAGAAAGAACTTCCAATTGAAGAAGCTAAAAATATTGTTATTGATGCAGTAAAATCATTATAAAAATTTAAATCCTTAGAGTAATTTCTAAGGATTTTTGTTAGAATATATTCGAGGTGAGAAAAATGGTTTATTTAATTTATGGAGAACAATATCCAATAATTTTAAAAAGAACTAAAAAATTAGTTAAATCAATTTTAAATGATGAAATTGATGATTTTTCTTATGTTAAATTAAACGCAAAAGAAACCTTGGCTCAAGATATTTTAAAAGAATGTAATTTACTACCTTTTGGAGGTAATAAAGTAGTTCAAATTGATAATCCATATTTCTTATCAAATGAAAGAGATAAAGCAAGCATTGATAAAGAACAAGAATTTGATGGTTTAGTCGATTATATTTTAAATGATAAAGAAGATAATGTAGTTACTTTAATCTTTGTTTTAGAAAAAGCAACTGTCAATAAAAGAAATGAAATTTATAAAGCGATTGAAAAAAATGGCAAAATTATCTTTGAAGAAAAATTAGATGCTTCTAATTTAAGATTAACCGGTAAAAAGTTCTTTGAAAAAAAGGGTGCGACTATCACCGATGGAGCGTTAGATATGCTTATATCTCGCGTTGGAGATGATCTATCTTTATTTATTAATGAAACAGATAAATTATCTTTATATACAAAAAATGTAACAGAAAAAGATGTTTCTTTATTGGTTCCAGTTCCATTAGAAGATAATGCTTTTACCATCGTTGATTCTTTATTGAATGATAAAATATCGATTGCTTTAAAAACATACAGAGATTTAATTTCATTAAAAGAAGATCCAACTAGATTGCTTTATTTATTCTATTCGCAATTTAAAACTTATGATACGATTAGTTATTTATATAAAGAAGAAAGAAAATCACCAGATGAAATCGCGAATATTTTAAAACCGATGAATCCATATCGAATTAAAATTATTTGCCGTAATTTATATTCTATTTCATATAAACAAATTCAAAATGTTATCAATTATTTATATAACCTTGATATTAAATTTAAAGCGATGGAGATAGAGCCTATCACTGGTGTTGAATTATTTATGATTAACTTTAAACAAATTAAAGAAGGTAAATATTAGTTTATCTTCTTTTTTCTTGCTTGGAAAAAATATATTCTTTAAACTTATATTGTGAGGTAATTATATGTTTGGGAAAATATTAGGCTATAAATTAGAAGAAAATACATTGATTATTAATTTCGAAAATAAGAAAGGTATAGTTAATTTTATCGATGACGGCATCACTCAGTTTAAAGAAGAAAAAACTTCTGAATTCGCGTTAGATGTAAGAGAATTAATTTCTCCTTTAAATATCGAAGTTAGTATGAGTGATGGAGTTTTAAAGGCGAATACAGGCCTTTATACTTATTTAATTAAAGATGATTTTTTAATCGATATATTAAAAGATGATAAATTAATTTCTTCTTCATCTAATGAAACATTATCTAAAAAAGAAATTATGAATAAAGAACTTCAAGAAGCCGAAGGCCATGAAGTTAGTCAAGATGAAGAATATTTATTTTCTATTCAAAAAGTAATTTCTAATGATGATTATATTTATGGTCTTGGTGATAAATCAGGCTTTTTAAATAAAAAAGGCTATGAATATGAAATGTATAACACTGATAATCCTGCACCTCAAGTAGATTGCTTTAAAGCATTATATAAATCAATTCCTTTTTATATTGTTTTTAATACCAATTATCAATATGGATTCTTCTTTGATAATACTTATAAACAACATTATGATGTAGCTAAAACTAATCCTAATATTGTAAAAACATCAATTAAAAATGGTTATTTTAATTATTATTTTATTTCAGGAGATTCTTTAAAAGAAGTAGTAGAGAATTTTACTTTTATTACAGGTCGAATGGAACTTCCCCAAATATGGACATTAGGTAATCAACAATCCCGTTGGTCATATATGTCTAAAGAAGAATTATTGAATGTTGCACATAAATTTAGAGAATATGATGTACCATGTGATACTTTATATTTAGATATTGATTATATGGATCATTATAAAGTTTTTACAACCAATGAAAAAACATTCCCTGAATTTAAAAAGATGGTTGATGAATTAACATCAATGAATTTTAAATTAGTAACAATTATTGATCCAGGTGTTAAAAAAGAAGATGGTTATGAAGTATATGAAGAACTAATTAAAAATGATTTAGTCGCAACTTTAAATAATCAAACTTATTATAACGAAGTATGGCCAGGAGTAAGTGTTTATCCATCATTTATTGAACCTAAAACTCAAGAATTTTGGGCAAATAAAGTTAAATTCTTAGTTGATTTAGGTGTTCGTGGTATTTGGAATGATATGAATGAACCAGCTTCATTTAAAGGACCTCTTCCAGACAATGTAGAATTTAAAAGAAATAATAAAATATATTATCATGATGAAATTCATAATATCTATGCCCATTATATGAATAAAGCAACCTATGAAGGTTTAAAAAAATATGATAAAAGAAGACCATATATTATTACTCGTGCAGGTTTCGCAGGAACTCAAAAATATGCGACTACTTGGACAGGTGATCAACATTCAATCTATCCTCATTTACAAATGATGATTCCTATTTTATTAAATTTAGGTTTATCTGGTTTCCCTTTCGCAGGTACCGATATTGGAGGATTTTGTTCCGATACTACCAAAGAATTATTAATCCGTTTTGTTGAAGCAGGTATATTTACTCCAATGTTTAGAAATCATTCTGCGATGAATACAACTTACCAAGAACCATGGGCTTTTGATCAAGAAACATTAGATATTTATCGTAAAATGATGAAAACAAGATATAAGTTTATTCCATATATGTATGATTTATGCTTTGAAGCAAGCAATACAGGTTTACCAATTATTAGACCTTTAGTAATGGAATTCCCAAAAGATAAAAATACATATGAAATAAATGATGAATATATGTTAGGTAATAATGTTTTAGTATCTCCAGTTTTAGAACAAGGAAAACGTTATAAACTAGTCTATCTTCCAGAAGGAAAATGGTTTAATTATTTTACTAATGAAGTTTATGAAAGTGGATATCATGCGCTTAAATGTGATTTAGATGAAGTGTTAATCTTTATTAAAGAAGGTAGTATTATTCCTCAATATTTAGATAATGATCATATTGATCCTCATACTGATACATTAATTTTAAAAATATATCCAGGTCAAGGAAATTACGTTCATTATCAAGATAATGGAGAAGATTTTAAATACGAAGATGGTGAATATAATATGTATGAAATTATTCACGATGATAACTTCTTAAGAATTAATTTACCTTATCATTTCTATAAAGCTTATAAAAAGATTATCTTACAATATGAAGATAAACAAGTTACTATCACTGATTTTAATAAACAATTAGAAATTAAGTAATTTGACCAAAGTAAAAGGCTCTTAACGAGCCTTTTTAGATTTAATGAATTTAATTAATACAATGATTTCATGTACCAATAAAGGAATTAAAGAACAAGATGCAATAATTAACCAATCGATAATATCAATTTGGGTTGTTTTAAATATTACATTTAAGAAAGGAACTTCTGTTACAAGAATTTGAAGAACAAATCCAAGTAAGAAAGCACCAAACATAATATAGTTCTTTGATTTGATAATAGAGATAAATGATTTAGAATCATTGCTCATTGATAACATTAAGAATAATTCACTTAAACCAAGAATACAGAATGCACAAGTTTGTGCTTCTTTTAATTTGTCTGCATTGGAAGCAAAATAAGATATAATTCCTTTTATATCAAAGAGGTTAATACCATTTTGAACACATGGGAAATAAATAAATCCAAATAGAGTAATAAGTGTAACAATTAAAGAATAAGTAATTAATTGAGTAATAGACTTTTTATTGAAGAATGATGATTTATTCTTTTCCACTTGCTTAGTCATTAAATTATCATTTGATTTATCAACACCTAAGCCAATAGCAGGTAATGAATCAGTGATTAAATTAATCCATAATAAGTGAATCGCGATTAATGGAGTAGGTAAACCTAAGATTGTACAAATAAATAATACTAATACTTCCGCCATATTACTTGATAAAAGGAAGATGATAGTTTTCTTTAGATTTGCGTAGATATTTCTACCTTCAACAACTGCTTTTTCAATAGTCGCGAAATTATCATCACTTAATACCATATCCGCGGCATCTTTAGCAACATCAGTTCCAGTTATACCCATGGCAATACCAATATCCGCGGCTTTTAATGAAGGAGCATCGTTAACTCCATCTCCTGTCATGGCTACAAGTAAACCATTAGCTTTTAACGCTTTAACAATTTGAACTTTATTATTTGGTGATACTCGACCAAATACATTTACATGTTTAACAACTTCTTTAATTTCTTCTTCTGACATTGAATCTAATTTACTACCAAGTAAGCATTGATCCATTGTTTCAACAATACCTAATTCTTTACCGATGGAATAAGCAGTATCAATATGATCACCAGTAATCATAATTGTTCTAATTCCAGCATTCTTTAAAGAGATAATCGCAGGTATACATTCTTTTCTAATAGGATCTTTCATACCTACTAAACCAATAAAGATTAAATTATCTTCATTTAAAGAACCTTCTTGATGATACCCTAAAGCAAGAACTCTTAATGCTTTAGAAGACATTTTTTTACTCGCGGCAATAATATCTTCTTTATCTTTTGAAGTAATATCTCTAATTTCATCATTAATCTTAATTTTAGTAGTATGTAATAAAATAGAATCTAATGCACCTTTAGTGAATGTAAATACTTCATTATCTTTTTTATGCATAGTAGACATCATTTTTCTTACTGAATCAAATGGATATTCATCAATACGTGGAAGAAGAGTTTCTTTTTGAGATTTTTTAAATCCTAAATAATCTAAATAATCAACTAAAGCAATTTCAGTTGGATCACCAGTTCGACCATTTTCAATACTTGCATTTGAACATAAACTAAAACCTGTAGCTAAAAATTCTACTTCATCAGTTTTAAAATTTTCTTTTAAATCTAATTTATTATTAATATATACTTCTGTAACAGTCATTTTATTTTGTGTTAATGTACCAGTTTTATCTGAACAAATAACATCAATTGAACCTAAAGTTTCAACAGAAGGTAGTTTTCTAATAATAGCATTATTTTTTGCCATTCTTTCAACACCTAAACTTAAGACAATTGTAACAACTGCGACTAATCCTTCTGGGATAGCGGCGACCGCTAAAGAAATGGCGAGTAAGAAGTGAGAAAGAATATTATCAAATTTAAATCCATCATAAGCAAGAGAGATAATTAACATTACGATAATAATACCTAAAGTAATAAAACCTAATAATTTAGATAATGAAGCAAGTTTCTTTTGTAATGGTGTTAAATTATCTTCATCATTATCTAACATTTTTGCGATTTTACCAATTTCTGTATTCATACCAGTATTGATAACAACACCCATTCCTCGACCATAAGTAACAATAGTAGAAGAGAAAGCTAAGTTAGTTAAATCACCAAGTGATGTATCTTTTTTAGTAATAACATCAATATTCTTATTTACAGGAACTGATTCACCAGTTAATGATGATTCATCAATTTTTAAATTAATTGCTTCAATTAATCTTAAATCGGCAGGAACAATATTTCCTTCTTCTAAATAAACTATATCTCCAATTACTAATTCTTTTGATGGTAAAGAAATTATTTTCCCATCTCTAAGAACTTGGGATAATGGTGAAGACATATTTTTTAAAGCTTCCATTGCATTACTTGCTTTCTTTTCTTGGATAACTCCAATAATTGCATTAAACATAATGACAATGAAAATAATAATTGAATCAATCCAGTCGGTGGATTTTTCAATTAACGCAACAACTAAAGAAATAATTGCCGCGGCAAATAAAACATAGATCATTGGATCATTTAGTTGACCTAAAAACATCATTAAAAGTGATTTCTTCTTTCCTTCTTTTAATGAATTAGGTCCGTTTTTTTCTAATAATTCATTTGCTTTAGAAGATGTTAAACCATCTTTAGAAGTGTTTAAATCATCTAAAACATCATTGATTTCTTTATTATGATACATATATAGACCTCCTATCTAATAAAGATATTTGGTCTTGCCGCGATAGACGCTTATGAACGCGGATATTTCTATCGTCTTGACGCATTCATAATTAGGCTACTCCCCAACTGCAATAACAATAACATAAATTTAAAAAATATCAAATATTTTTGATAATTAATTATATTTAATAGTTATTTTATTTAATGATGTTTATTAGTTTTCTTTGCTTTTGAAGTTAATAATTTAATCAAGTTAAGTTAGTCAGTTATAACATTTTATAAAAGTTTTTTAAAATCATTATCACTTTTAAAAATATAATGATAAAATATTATTGATTGAGGTTATCAATCAGAGAAGTATTAATCTCTATATATGAAAGGTTAAAAACTAAAATGAAAAAACTTGATTTAACAAAGTACGGCATTACAGGTACAACTGAAATTGTCTACAACCCATCTTACGAATTATTATTCAAAGAAGAAACAAAACCTGAATTAGAAGGCTATGAAAAAGGTCAAATTTCTGAATTAGGCGCAGTTAATGTTATGACTGGTATCTACACAGGTAGATCTCCAAAAGATAAATTCATCGTTGTTGATGAAAATTCAAAAGATACAGTATGGTGGACTTCAGAAGGTTATAAAAATGATAACCACCCTGCAACAAAAGAAGCATGGGAAGCATGTAAAGAAATCGCAAAGAAAGAATTATCAAATAAACGTTTATTCGTTGTTGATGCATTCTGCGGCGCAAATAAAGATACAAGAATGGCAGTAAGATTCATTGTTGAAGTTGCATGGCAAGCACATTTCATTAGAAATATGTTTATCAAACCAACAGAAGAAGAACTTGAAAACTTTGAACCAGACTTCATTGTTTATAACGCTTCAAAAGCAAAAGTTACAAATTATAAAGAATTAGGCTTAAATTCTGAAACTGCAGTAATGTTCAATATTACAAGTAGAGAACAAGTTATTATTAATACATGGTACGGCGGTGAAATGAAGAAAGGTATGTTCTCAATGATGAACTACTACTTACCATTAAAAGGTATGGCTTCAATGCACTGTTCCGCAAATACTGATTTAAACGGTGAAAATACAGCTATTTTCTTCGGTTTATCAGGTACAGGTAAAACAACTTTATCAACAGATCCAAAAAGATTATTAATCGGTGATGATGAACACGGTTGGGATGACAATGGTGTTTTCAACTTCGAAGGTGGATGTTACGCAAAAGTAATTAACCTTGATAAAGATTCAGAACCAGATATTTATAACGCAATTAAACGTAACGCATTACTTGAAAACGTTACATTAGATAAGAATGGTAAGATTGACTTCGCTGATAAATCAGTAACAGAAAATACTCGTGTTTCTTATCCAATTGATCACATTAAGAACATTGTAAGACCAATTTCAAGTGCTCCAGCAGCAAAGAATGTTATCTTCCTTTCTGCAGATGCATTCGGTGTCTTACCTCCAGTTTCAATTTTAACACCTGAACAAACTCAATATTATTTCTTATCAGGTTTCACAGCAAAACTTGCTGGTACTGAAAGAGGTATTACTGAACCAACTCCTACATTCAGTGCATGTTTCGGACAAGCATTCTTAGAATTACATCCAACTAAATATGCAGAAGAATTAGTTAAGAAGATGAAAGCTAGCGGAGCAAAAGCTTACTTAGTCAATACTGGTTGGAATGGTACAGGTAAACGTATCTCAATTAAAGATACACGTGGTATTATCGATGCTATCTTAGATGGTTCTATCTTAAAAGCAGAAACAAAGAAAATCCCACATTTCGATTTCGAAGTACCTACTTCACTTCCAGGAGTTGATCCACATATCTTAGATCCAAGAGATACATATGCAGATCCTTCTAAATGGGAAGAAAAAGCAGTTGATTTAGCTTCAAGATTTATTGATAACTTCAAAAAATATGAAACTAATGCAGCTGGTAAAGCACTTGTTGCTGCAGGACCAAAGAAATAGTTTTCTTAAAATCATAAGCGCATCCTTCGGGGTGTGCTTTTTATTTGTTGTATACAAGTTTTTCATAAAATCGGCTAATTAAGTATAAAAGAGAATATTTTATCTAATTTTGTTGTGATTGAAGCACAATAATTTAATAAGTCAACATTTATCAAATAATCTTTGATATAATAAATATATAAATAAGGAGATAATTTATATATGAGAAACGTAATCGTTGGCCAATCAGGTGGACCTACTGCAGTTATTAATGCATCGCTTTTGGGTGTTTTTAAAACATCTAGAGATTTAGGCGCGAATAAGATTTTTGGTATGGTACATGGTATCAAAGGTTTACTTGATGAAGATATCGTTGATTTATCAAAACAAATTAAAAATGACTTAGATATGGACTTATTAAAAAGAACACCATCTTCTTTCTTAGGTACATGTCGTTATAAACTTCCTGATATCAAAGGAAATGAAAAAACATACGATAAGATTTTTGAAATCTTAGATAAAAATGAAATTGATGCATTCTTCTATATTGGAGGAAATGACTCAATGGATACTGTTAAAAAATTATCTGAATATGCAGAAACAATCCATTCTAAAATTAGATTTATGGGTTGTCCAAAAACTATTGATAATGACTTAGCTTTAACCGACCATACTCCTGGTTATGGTAGCGCGGCTAAATATATCGCTGCTACAACAAAAGAAATTATTCGTGATGGTTTAGTTTATGATTATCCAGTAGTTTCAGTTATTGAAGTCATGGGTAGAAACGCAGGTTGGTTAACCGCGGCTACTGCTTTAGCGAAAGGTGAAGATTGTGAAGGAGTTGATATGATTCTTCTTCCAGAATATACTTTTGATCAAGAAAAATTCCTTAAGAAAGTTAAAGAATTATTAGTTGGTAATAGATCTTTAGTTATCGCAGTAAGTGAAGGTATTAAAGTCGCAGATGGAAGATATGTTTGTGAACTTGGATCACATAATGATTATGTTGATGCATTCGGTCATAAATTATTAACCGGTACTGCAAGATATCTATCTGATTTAATCATGAATACTTATAAAGTAAAAACAAGAGCGATTGAACTTTCATCTTTACAAAGATGCGCAGCTCATATTACTTCTAGAATTGACGTTACTGAAGCATTTAATACAGCTTCCGCGGCAGTTAGAAATGCTTTTGAAGGTAAGACAGGTGAAGTTACTATCTTAAAGAGACTTTCAGATAATCCATATATTTGTATTACTGAACAAGCAGATGTTAGAAGTATCGCGAATGTTGAAAAGAAAGTACCACTTGAATGGATTACTCCTGATGGAACTTATGTAACAGATGAATTAATTAAATATATTCATCCATTAATTCAATCAGAAATTACTCCTTTATGGGTTGATGGCTTACCTCGCCACTTAATCTTACAAAAAGACGAAAAATAAATTTAAGAAAAAACTAGTTTTCGAAAGAAAATTAGTTTTTTTTCTACGCTTTTATATTAAAATATAAAACGTTGGTGAAAAAAATGAAAACAAAGCAAGAAGTAAACTCATTCATTTTATTATTAATAACTACTCTTATATGGGGTAGTGCTTTTGTGTTCCAAGATATTGCTTCTAATTATGTTTCAAGCTATACATTTAACTGCATTCGTTTCTTAATCGCGTTTATTGTTATGCTTCCTTTTGCTATATATCGCCAAATAAAATTAAAAAAAGAGAATAAGAATAATTCAATTAAAGAAATTATTATTTCTTCATTAATATGTGGATTTTTCTTAATTGGTGCATCTATTTTACAACAATTTGGTGTTGGAATGGTTGGCGCAGGTAAATCTGGTTTTATCACTTCAATGTATTTAGTAATTATCCCAGTATTATTATTTATTTTTGCCCATAAACGTTATTCATGGAATGTATATTTAGGTATAGTTGTCGCGATAGTTGGCTTATATTTATTATCGGTTAAAGGTAATTTCACATTAGAAACAGGTGATTTATTCTTAATTGGAAGTGCATTTATGTTCGCATTTCAAATTATTTCAACGGGATATTTCGCTAAAAACATGGATCCTATCACTTTATCTTGCGGTCAATCTTTAGTTTCATTTGTGATTGCTTTAATTCCTACTTTAATTTTTGATCAACCTACATTTAGCCAAATTGGTAATGCAATATGGCCTATATTATATGTTTCAATATTTTCTACTTGTGTTGCTTATACTTTACAAATTGTTGGACAAAGACATCTCAATGAAACTCTTGCAAGTTTAGTTATGTCTTTTGAATCAGTCTTTTCTGCTTTATTTGGTGCGATATTTCTAAGCCAATATTTATCTTTAAAAGAATATATTGGATGCGGAGTTATCTTTATTGGAGTAATAC
>CAVFKD010000010.1:33410-39085 GCA_963623095.1 bacterium
TTTTGAGGTGTTTTATGAAGGATATATACGAAACTTTTGAATTTAATGAAATTATTAAAATGATCGAACCATACGCAAAAACAGAAATTGGTTTAGAAAATATCAGAAATTTAAAAATGTATGAAGACGTTTCTTTATTAAATGATGAATTATCACATTTAGAAGAAATTATTTCCTATACTCAAAAATACCGTAATTTAAAGATTTATCCTCATAAAGACATCAAAGGTAGAATATCCTTAATCAAAAAAGGTGGTATTGGTAATGTTGAATTCTTTTATCAAGTCCATCAATATTTACAAAACGCCAAAGAATTAATCGATGAAACAATTAAAGATGAAAATTATCCTTATTTAAATTCTTTAATTTCATCACTTAATGATTTAGAAAATCTTAAATATAGAATTGAAAAAGTTATCAATAAAGATTTAACAATCTCCGATAATGCATCAAGTGGATTAAGAGAGATTAGAAAACAATTAAGAAATGAAATATCATCTCAGCAAAAAATCATGAATTCTTTAATGATCAAATATAAAGATTATTTAAATGATGAACATGTTGCTTTAAGAAATTCTAATTTTACTTTATCAATCAAACAAACTTATAAAAATAAAGTTGATGGTGTCGTTGTTGATGAATCTACTTCTGGAAATACTGCTTTTATCGAACCATTAGAAATTATTGTTTCCAATAATAAAATTCAACGTTTAAGAGAAAAAGAAAAAGAAGAAATAGATATTATTTTAGGAGAATTAACTAAATCTTGTTATAACAATATCGATGATATTCAAGTTGATCAAGAAGTTATTACTTATTTAGATTTCTTACTTGCAAAAGCTAATTATGCTTTAGATAACAATCATTTAGTACCTCATATTGTTAAAGAAAAGAAAATATCTTTTATGGGTGCAAGACATCCTTTAATCGATCCAAATAAAGTAGTAAAAAATGATTTTGTTTTAGACAAACAAAAAATTATGATTGTTACAGGTCCTAATGCTGGAGGTAAAACAGTTGCTTTAAAAGTTATTGGTTTACTTGTAATTATGGCAGAATCTGGTTTAGCGTTACCTACATCAAAAGCAGGAGAATTATCTTTCTTTAACAATGTTTATGTTGATATGGGTGATTCTCAATCAATTATTGATAATCTATCAACTTTCTCAGGACATATTAAAAACTTAAAAGAAATTATGAAAGAAGTGGATAATAATTCACTTGTTATTTTTGATGAACTTGGAAGTGGTACATCTCCTTTAGATGGTGAAGCTTTAGCGATAGGTAGTATTAAATACCTCCATTCTAAAGATGCATTTGGTATTATTACTTCCCACTTTGATGGAGTAAAATCCTTTGCTTTAGAAGAAGATTATATCTTAAATGCTTCAATGGCATTTGATGAACAAAATATTACTCCAACATATCGATTAAGATTAGGTGTTGCAGGTAAATCTTATGGTCTAGAAATGGCTTATCGTATGGGACTTGAAAATGAGATTTTAGTAACTGCATCTTCTTATTTAGAAGAAAAAAGAAAATCTGATAAAGAGATTACTTTAAAAATGCTTCAACATAAATTAGAAGAAAATGAACAAATTCAATTTGAATTAAAAGAAAAAGAAGATTTGTTAAATAAGAAAGTTCAAACTTTAGAAAATCAAAGAAAAGAACTTCAAAGACAAATTGATTTAGTTAAACAAAATGCTGAAGAAGAAAAAGAAAAATTAGTTGATGAGACAAAGAAAAAAATCGAACAAACTTATAATGAATTTATTTCATCCCAAGATATTAAATTACATCAAGTAATTAAAGCAAAAAAAGACTTAGATGATTTATTAGATAATCAAGAAGAAAATGAAGAATCTTCTTATATCCCATCAATTGGAGATTATGTAAGAGCGAATGATTATGGAGTATGTGGTAAAGTTATTAGAATTAAAGGTGATAATGTAACCATTATGTCTGATGGAGGAATGAATATTACTTCAAAAATAAATGGTGTAAGTAAAATTTCTAAATCTAAACAACCTAAAAAGAAAGAATATGTTCCATCATTTAAACTCGATAAAAAAGTACCTCTTGAATGCAATATTGTTGGATTCCATATTGAAGAGGGAATAAGAGAAATTGATAAATATTTAGATGACGTGATAACCGCGCATTATTCAGAAGTAAGAATTATTCATGGTTCTGGAACTGGAAAATTAAGAACTGCAGTACATGAATATTTAAATAAGAGAAAAGATATAAAAGGATATCGTCTAGGTGGTCTAGGCGAAGGAGGAGTAGGAGCGACAGTAGTCATCCTAAAATAAGATATGAACGACAAAGTTTTAGCGAAAATTGATCTTCTAACTTATGTTCCAGGTGTCTATTTAATGAAAGACAAAGATGGGACAATTATTTATGTTGGAAAAGCTAAGTCTTTGATCAAAAGAGTTAAACAATATTTTACTCGTCCTCAAGAAGGTAAAGTTTTAAGAATGGTTAGAGAAGTTGATGACTTTGATACCATTGAAACACCTAGTGAAAAAGAAGCTTTATTATTAGAAATTAATTTGATTAGAAAATATTATCCAAAATATAATATTTTATTAAAAGATGGTAAATCTTATCCTTATATCGCTTTAAATAAAATAGGTGATCCATATTTAAAAATTGCTTACAAAGATAACGATAAGCGTTTTAAATATTTTGGACCATATCCTAATTCGCAAGCTTGTTATAAAACCATTGATTTATTAAATAAAATCTTTCCTTTAAGAAAGTGTAATACAATACCTTCTAGCCCTTGTTTATATTATCATTTAGGTCAATGCTTAGGACCTTGCATTAATAAAATTGATGAAAATACTTATGAACCATTAATTGAAAAAATACAACATTTTTTAAATGGTGATACAGGTTCTATCAAAGAAGAATTAAAACAAAAAATGTTAAAAGCAAGTGAAAATCTAGAATTTGAAACCGCGAATGAATTAAAACTAACCCTTGATTCCATTGATAAGATTTGTCAAAAACAAAACATTCAATTACAAGATCATATCAATCGTGATGTTATTGGTTTTTCAACAAGAGAAGGATATTTCTCTTTATGCATTATGACTTATCGAAACGGTAATTTACTCGGTAAAAATATTTTCATCTTAGAACAATTTGATGATATTAAAGAAGAGATTATCGATAATGTATTTACTTATTATCAAAAACATAATCTTCCAAAAGAAGTTATAGTTTCTGATCAAGATATCTGCGATTTATTAAATGATTTTTTAGATGCTGAAGTTATTTGTCCTACTAGAGGTACTAAAAAAGATTTATTATTAATCGCTTTAGAAAACGCAAAACATGGCTTAGATGAACATTTCCTAACCGCGAGATTAGAAGATGATTCTTTATCATTACTTGAAGAATTAGGTAAACTATTAAATATTAAAACACCTTTAAGAATTGAATTATTTGATAACTCTCATTTACAAGGCTCTTATCCAATTGGTGCGATGGTATGCTTTATCAATGGTGAAAAAGCACCTGGAGAATATCGTAAATACAATATTTCTTGGTCTGATGGTAAAGATGATTTAAAATCGATGGAAGAAGTTATTACTAGACGTTATTCTAGATTGATCAACGAAGAAAAGAAAATGCCTGATTTAATTATCGTTGATGGAGGCGATAATCAAATAAATATCGCTCAAGAGGTTTTAAATAATTTAAATCTTGATATCCCATTAGCGGGTTTAGCTAAAAACGATAAACACCATACTAATGGATTAATTTATCAAGGTAAATTATATGAAATAGATAAAAAATCAAGACTATTTTTAATGCTTGTAAGAATGCAAGATGAAGTGCATAGATATGCCATTACTTTCCATAAAGATAAAAGAGGAAAAGGATTAACTCATTCCTTCTTTGATGATATAAAAGGTATTGGTAAGAAAAGAAAAGAACTTTTATTAAAAGCTTATCCAACATTAGATAGTTTAAAAAAGGCAGATGTGGTAGAATTATCTCAAATTGTTCCACCTAATATCGCTGAACAAATTTATCAAATCGTAAATAAGAAATAGGAGTATAGTATGAAAAATTTAAAATATATCAAAGATACTTTAAAAGAAGTAGAATTATTAGGCCAAATCGAATCAAAATTAAATTTTGATAACCAAGTCAATGTTCCTAAAAATGGACATGATTTAGCGTCTGACCAAATTGGTTATATCGATAATAAAATATATGAATTACTTCATGGAAAATCATATGAACTTGCGATAATTGAAGCTTATAAAAATATCGATAGTTATGAAGAATATGATCAAATACTAGTTAAGAATCTTTATAAAGATTATTTAAAGAATAAAAATGTTTCTAGTGAATTATCTTCTTCATATTTAAAAGCGACTAATAAAGCATTTTCAAATTGGTTAACTTGTAAAGAAAATAAAGATTATGCATCTTTTTATCCTTATTTTGAAGAAGTAGTTAAATTGACTAAAGAAACCCTTAAAACAAGAGAGAATTTAAAACCTACTTTATATGATACTATCTTAGATGATTATGAAAAAGGTAGTTCAATCGCTAAATTAGATGAATTCTTTTCATTAATTAAAAAAGAACTTTTACCACTTATTGAAAAGATTAAAAATTCTAATAAAGTAATTAAATCTGATTTCTTACACACAAATATTTCAATTGAAAGACAAAAGAAATTTTCACAATATTTATTATCTTTAGAAAATCATTCTTCATCTTATTTAGTATTTTTAACTTCTGAACATCCTTTTACATCAGGATTTGGTAAAGGGGATGAAAGAATCACAACTCATTTTTATGAAAATGATTTCTTTTCCAATGTTTATTCAACCCTTCATGAAGGTGGACATGCTTTATTTGATCAAAATGAACCTTCTATATACGATCAATATTTTATCTCTGGACATATGACTATGGCAATGCATGAATGCATGTCAAGATTTTATGAAAATATGATTGGTAGAAGTAAAGAATTTACTAAATTAATTTATCCTACTTTAATTTCTCAAATTCCTGAATTTAAAGGCGTTAGTGAAGAAGAAATTTATCAAGCTATCAATATTGCCACTCCAAGTTTAGTTCGTACTGAAGCGGATGAACTTACTTATCCAATCCATATCTTAATTAGATATGAAATGGAAAAAGAATTTATTAATAAAGAAGTAGATTTTTCTACTTTAAATAAAAAATGGAATAAATTATATAAAGATTATTTAGGTATTGATGTACCTGATGATAAATTAGGTATTTTACAAGATGTCCATTGGTGTGATACATATGGATATTTCCCTTCTTATGCCCTTGGTAGCGCATATGCTGCTCAAATATATCATTATATGAATACCAAATTTGATGTATCTAAAGCTATTGAAGAAGGAAATATTAAATTAATTAATGATTTTTTAATTAACAATGTATTCCCATATGCTTCAATAATGGAACCAGATGCATGGATTAAAAAAGTAACTGATGAAGAATTTAATCCTCATTATTATATTTCTTATTTAAAAGAAAAATTTTCTTCATTGTATAATATTGATGGAGAATAATATGGAATTAGATGAAATAAGAAAAAATATTAATAAAGTTGATGCTTCTATCGCATCTTTATTTGAAGAAAGAATGCATTTAGTTGAAGA
>CAVFKD010000010.1:39095-45978 GCA_963623095.1 bacterium
GAACATAACTTACCAATTTTTGATGAAAAAAGAGAACTTGAAGTACTTGAAAATAATTTATCTTTAATCAAAGATGAAAAATTAAAAAAATACTTCAAAGAATTTTTAATTGATATGATGAATGTTTCTAAAGAATATCAAAAAGAGATATTAGAAAGGAACTAGTTATATGATGAATATGATATTTAAAGCAAGCTTACCTTCACCAGAAGAAATAAAAGCGCTTGTACCTTTAGATGATAAATATAAAGCTATTAAAGAAAAAAATGATAAAGAAGTCCAAGATATTATTTTAGGTAAATCAAAAAAATTACTTTTAATTATTGGTCCTTGCTCCGCGGATAATGAAAAAGCCGTGATAGAATATATTTCTCATTTAAGAAAGATTCAAGATAAGGTGGAAGATGTAATTAAAATCGTTCCACGTATTTATACCAATAAACCAAGAACTACAGGAGATGGATATAAAGGAATGTTACATCAACCAGATCCTTTAGGTGTACCTGATATGAAAAAAGGTATTATTGCGATTAGACATATGCATATGCGCGCATTAGTTGAATATGGTTTTTCCTGCGCGGATGAAATGTTATATCCAGAAAACCATGTATTTTTAGATGATTTATTATCTTATGTCGCGGTTGGAGCAAGAAGTGTAGAAAACCAACAACATCGTTTAGTCGCTTCTGGATTAGATATTCCAGTTGGAATGAAAAATCCTACTGGAGGAGATGAAGTAGTTATGATGAATTCTATTTTAGCTTCTTCTCATCCTCATACCTTTATTTACCGTAATAATGAAGTAGAATCAAAAGGTAATTTATTAACTCATGCGATAGTAAGAGGCTATGTTGATAAACATGGTGTTAATCATCCTAATTATCATTATGAAGAATTAATGTATATTTGTTCTTTATTTGATAAATATAATTTACCTAATAAAGCATTGATTGTTGATTGCAATCATTGCAATTCCAATAAGAATTATATTGAACAAATTAGAATCGCTCATGAAGTATTAGAATCAACTAATAATAATCCAAAAATCTTTGATATGGTTAAAGGATTAATGATTGAATCTTATTTAGTTGATGGTAATCAAAAAGCTGAAGAAGGAATCTATGGTAAATCAATTACTGATCCTTGCTTAGGCATTGAAAAAACAGAAAAATTAATTTTAGATATCGCAGAATTTAGAAGAAAACAAATTTAATTTCGAAAGGAGAATTAAAAATGGACAATTTAGAAAGAATGAAGACTTTAGTTAGCTTACTTAATAAAGCAGCTTATGATTATTATGTAAGTGATAATCCAACTATGTCTGATGATGAATATGATAAGTTATATCGTGAATTAGTAGTCCTTGAATCGATGTATCCAGATCATATTGAAGTTAATTCTCCAACTCAAAGAGTCGCGGATAAAGTATTAGATAAATTTGATAAGATTACTCACAATGTTAAAATGATGTCCATTGATGATGTTTTTAATGTTGAAGAAGTAAAAAAGTTTGATTTAGATATTAGAAAGATTATTTCTAATCCTACTTATAACTGCGAATTAAAAATTGATGGATTATCAGTTTCTTGTATTTATGAAAAAGGTGTCTTAAAAGTTGCTTCCACAAGAGGTAATGGTACTACAGGTGAAATTATTACATCCAATGCCAAAGCGATTAATTCAATTCCTTTAAAATTGAATAAGCCACTTGATATTGAAGTTCGTGGTGAAATCTTTATGCCTAAAAAATCTCTTGAAAAGGTTAATAAAGAAAGAGATGAAGAAGGCTTGGCATTGTTTGCGAATTGTCGTAATGCCGCGAGTGGAACTATTAAATCATTAGATAGCAAAGTAGTTTCTAAAAGAGGACTTGATAATTTCATGTATCAAATTATCGGTTTAAATTCTTTAAAACAAGATGAAGTATTAACTTATTTAAATGAATTAGGCTTTAAAGTAAATCCAAATGGTAAGAAATGTGAAACAATCGATGAAGTCATTTCTTATATTTCATATTGGAGAGAACATAAAGATGATCTTCCTTATCCAATTGATGGAATTGTTGTTAAAGTTAATCAAAGAGAAGATTATGATGCGATTGGTTATACTATTAAATGCCCAAAATGGTGTATTGCTTATAAATATCCTGCCGAAGTTGGAACAAGTATTTTAAGAAAGATTGTTTTCCAAGTAGGTAGAACTGGTACAATTACTCCTGTCGCAGAATTTGATCCTGTATTTATTTCAGGAACTAGTGTTTCAAGAGCGACCCTTCATAATGAAGATTATATTAAATTAAGAGATATTCGTTTAGAAGATACAATTAAGGTTAGAAAATCAGGAGAAATTATTCCAGAAGTATTTGAAGTAGATTTATCAAAAAGACCTTCAGATTCTTCTCCATTCCACATGATTGAATTTTGCCCAATTTGTCATTCTAAATTAGTAAGAAAAGACAATGAGGCGGATTATTATTGCTTAAATGAAGATTGCCAAGCAAGAAAAGTTAATTCATTAATTCATTTCGCAAGTAAGAATGCGATGAATATTGAATCTCTTGGAGGTTCTATTATTCAAAAATTATTTGATTTAGGATTAATTAAAGATATTCCATCTATTTACCATTTACATGAACATCAACAAGAATTAATTAACCTTGATAAAATGGGTGAAAAGAGTGTTGAAAATCTTTTATCAAGCATTGATATATCTAAGAATATGAATCTAGATAAATTATTATTTGGTTTAGGTATTAAAAATGTAGGTGCAAAAGTTGCAACATTATTATGTGATAAATATCCTTCAATTTACGAACTTGAAAACGCAAAATACGAAGATATTTTATCTATACCAGATGTAGGAGAAATAATCGCTCAAAGCGTTGTTGATTATTTTAAAAGTGAAAATAATATTAAGATGATCAATGAATTAAAAGATCTTGGTCTAAACATGTATTTTAAGAAAAAAGATATGGTCAATGGAGCTTTCGCTCATAAGATTGTTGTTTTAACTGGTACTTTATCTTCAATGGGTAGAAATGAAGCAAAAGATAAAATTGAATCTCTTGGAGGAACAGTTACTAACTCAGTATCTAAAAAGACTGATATTCTTATCGCTGGTGAAGCTGCAGGTAGTAAATTAACTAAAGCTATTGAATTAGGAATTAAAATTCTTAATGAAAAAGAATTCTTAGAAATGATTAAAGAGTAGAAATTAATTTTTCTACTTTTTTCTTGACCTAAAGTTAACTTTATCTTTTATAGTATTTTTGTATAGGAGCGATTTAAAATGGAAAATATAAAAGTTTATTGTCACATGTATCTTTCTATTGATGGAAAGAGTGTTGGTGAATTTATGAATGAAGATTTTAATGAAATATCAGGAAATTTTTATGATGATCAAATCTTTCAAATGGGTAATACAATGGCTAATGGTAAACTTACATGGTTAGATGAAGATTTAAAAAATAAAATATCTTTAGAAGATTATAAAATTGAAGAATCATTAGATGATTATATTATTAAAGATGATTATTATCATTTTATTTATGATCGTACAGGAGAAAGCTATTTTAAATCAAATAAAAACTTTTATGGAGGTAAATTAATGCAAATAGTAATGGTATTAACTCCAAATGTTGATAAAAGATATTTATCTTATTTAAAATCAGTTAATATTTCTTATATTATCTGTCCAAGTGATGATTATATTAAAACTTCTTTAATTAAAGCACGTGATAAATTCGGTATTAAAGATTTTGTTTTAACCGGTGGAGCATTAATAAATGGAGGTTTCTTTAAAGAAGATTTAATAGATGTTTTATCTTTAGTTATTTCTCCAAATATTGATGGAGAAAAGCAAAATAAAGCCTTTATTGAAATTGATAAATACAAAACTAATAACTTTAAATTTGAAAAAGCTATACCTCTTGGCGATGGAGGAGTAAGTCTTATTTTCAATAAAAACTACTAATTGGAGTTTTTTACTCCAATTTTTTAGTTTTAAATTTAATTATCGATAAAAATATATCAATATATAAATTTAAAGAGTATGATTAAATTTGTAAATATTATTTATAGGAGGTAGTTATATGCTTTTTAATATTTATGGCTCCTACTCCTTAATGCAACTACTTGGTTGGGTTTTAGTTTTCGTGGGCTTAATCGTCTGTAATGAGATCGCGAGAAGAACTAAAATTGGAGGATGTGTCTTTTTCTTAGGCATACCTGGAGCATTAACAATTTATTTTATTGTTTTAACAATTTGGGGTCACGCAGATCCTACTTCTTGGGCTGCAAGTAACTGGACATTCACAAAGATGAATTCTTGGTTCCATTACGCAAAATTATATGCAGCGACTGCAGGATGTATTGGATTTATGATGATCAAATACCAATGGGGTATTGGTAAATGTCATTGGTTCAAACCTTTCCCATTCTTAATTGTCGCGATTAATATTTTAATCGCATGCGCATCTGATTTTGAATCCGGTATTAAAGGTGCTTTAGCTTCAACTGATGGAAGCGGTGCTGGATGGTGGTTATCATCTGAAGGCGTATGGCTTTATGGAGGTTGGTGGAACTGGGTCAATGGTATTGCAGGTTTAATCAACATCGCATGTATGACAGGCTGGTGGGGAATTTATTCTTCAAAGAAAAAACAAGATATGTTATGGCCTGATATGACATTTGTTTATATCATTGCTTATGATATTTGGAACTTTGAATACACATACAACAATTTACCAACTCACGCTTGGTATTGTGGTCTTGCATTATTACTCGCACCAACATTCGCAAACTTCTTCTGGAACAAAGGTGGATGGATTCAAAATAGAGCGAATACTCTTGCAATTTGGTGTATGTTTGCGCAAGTTGTTCCTTATTTCCAAGATCAAGAACCATTTAGCGTTGTTACATCTGTCTATGGAGATGGAGCAACAATTGCAACTGCAACAGGAGCAAGTGCACCAACAAGCGCTAACCCTACAATGCAAGGTGTTATTGCCGTATTAGCGATTATCGCAAATGTTCTTGCTTTAACTGCAATTATTAGAAGAGCGATTCTTACAAAAACTAATCCATATAAAAATGAAATCTTTACTGATCAAAAAGATTTTAAAGAAGCAATGGATAGAGTTGAAGAACCTTCTGAAGCAAATGCATAATTATACTGAGGTAGAGAAATCTACCTCTTTTTATTTGAAATTTGATATAATAATTTTGGTGATAAAATGAAAAAAAGATTAAATGAAGGATTATTATTTCCTTTAAAAGATGAAGATAAAATTCTTAATATAAATTACATACCTTTAAATGAACATCCTAATCCTATTTTTAAAAGAAATGATTATCTTGTTTTAAATGGTTTTTACGATTTTAAAATAAGCAAACAAGACACCTTTCTTTCTACCTATCAAGAAAGGATTTTAGTTCCTTATGCACCTGAAACTCCTTTATCACATGTTTCTAAATTAGTAGAAAGTGATGATTATTTGTTTTATCACAAGATTGTTAAATTCGATAAAAAATATTTAAAAGACTATAATATTATTCTTCATGTTTTAGGTATTGATCAAACTAGTGATATTTATATTAATAAAAAGAAAGTTGGTCATACTGAATCAGGATATTTAACCTATCAATTTGATATAAGTAAATTTGTCTACAATGAAGAATTTGAAATAATTATTAAAGTTAAAGATGTAACTGATACTTCTTATTATTCCAGAGGAAAACAAAAACTTCATCGCGGGGGAATTTATTATACTTCTACTTCGGGAATCTATAGACCAATTTATTTAGAATTTGTTCCAAAAGATAATTATATTATCGATTTTGATCTTAATTATGATATTGATAAAAAGGAAATATATGTAACAATAAATACTTCTTCAAATGGAGAAAGTATTATTAGTTTTAATGAAAAAGAATATTTAGTTAAAACAAATACTTTAAATACTTTAAAATTTGATGATATGAAATTATGGGATATTGATAATCCTTATTTATATGATATAAAAATTAAGTATTTTAATGATGAAGTTTCTTCATATATTGGTTTTAGAAAAATTGAATTAGTCGATATTGATTCTAAAAAAAGATTATATTTAAACCATCATGAAATATTATTAAAAGGAGTATTAGATCAAGGCTATTATTATTTAGGTAACTTAACTCCAAAAGATTATAATGATTATTATTTAGATATTAAAAACTTAAAAGATTTAGGATTTAATACCATAAGAAAACATATTAAATATGAAAATGATCTTTTCTACTATTATTGCGATAAATTGGGTATGCTAGTTATCCAAGATTTTGTTAATGGAGGTGAAGATTATTCGTTCTTAAAAATATCTTATCCTGCATTTTTACCTTATAAAAAGAATCAAGGTAATTTAGATTATAAGAAATTTAAAAGAGAATCTTTAGAAGGTAGAGAACTATTTATAAAAGAAATTAAAAATGAAATAAAGAATGTTAAATTACATCCTTCTATTATCATTTATACGGTCTTTAATGAAGGATGGGGACAATTTGACACTATTGAAATTGGTAAATTAGTTAGATTGTTAGATCCAACAAGATTAATTGATTTAACTTCTGGATGGTATGATAATGATACAAGTGATTTTTATTCTAAACACATTTATTTTACTAAAGTTAAAAATTATAAAGTAGAAAATAGAGCATACTTCCTTTCTGAATGCGGAGGATTATCTTTATATTTAAAAGATCATTTCTATGGAAAAAAGAAATTTGGTTATAAAATGTTTAAAAATAATAAAAAAACTTCTTTAGCTTATCAAAACCTATTTAGTAAAGAAATTATCCCAACATTAAAAAAGGATAATATTGGATATATATTTACTCAATTATCC
>CAVFKD010000011.1:0-44226 GCA_963623095.1 bacterium
CTTTACGAGCGTTATCACATTTTACTTTTGCGATAGGTTTTCTAATTAATAAATAGATTGCTTGGAAGATGATAAACCAAACAAATAAGATCAATGCGCAGGCAAAAACAAGTAAGATATATTCAACCCATGGAACAGATGAAAACCATACGTTCATGATATCAATATATCCATTAGATGTAGAACGTGTGAAGAAACTTAATATTATCTTATGGAAGTTTCCATCTAAGAATAATGTATTTAACGCAGGTTCAATGTTATTTGTAAATATGTGTAAAGTACCACCTAATTTACTAGATGCTTCTTTGGCAATAACATTATCAAAACGCGCGGTTATTAGAATAAATAAAAATACGATAGGTATAATTAAAGAAATAAATACATATGGAGAGAAAGTATGAATATAGTTTCTTACTTGGAAACGTGCTTTTTCTGATTTAGTTAATTCATATTTTTCTACAACACTTCTTAATTTATCTTCATTGTGTTTCTTGATAATAAAGCTAACTAAATACCATATACCATAATATAAAATAACAAATATGATATTGATAATTATAAAGCCTATTAATCCAGAGAAATTAACATAACTGACATCATTAACTACAATGTTTATATGGAATAAAGATGAAAGTGTTTTACCAAAGACAAATAATTGATTTCCTAAAATATAGAAAATATTAAATACTGGTGCATCTTTAAAGAAACTAAAAACATTACCTAGTCCAAATAATAAGACTAAAGCTAATTCAATTATAAGAATGATTTTCAAAATAATGTTTTTCTTCATTTCTTAAACCTCTATTGAGATTATAACAAAACAAGCAAGATTTTTGCAAGAAATAGACATTATAAGCTTATTCTAAAGATAGATTTTTTGATAATTAAATGTGACATTTTGGCTATTTGTATAATTTGAATATATTTCTTTTGTATTCTCGGATAGATAAATAGTTTCATCATCACCTTTTTTTATATATCCTGAAATAATTTCATTATCTTTATATAAGTTATAATCATTATCTTTTAAAGCCCATATTGCATTAAAATGACGATAAGTTAAATCAATCAATGATTCAGTTTTAGATATCATAAATGAAGTATCTATCTCTTCATTACAAGAGCAATCTTTAATTGATAAAAGTAAGTTACGAGTATAAGTAGTATCATTATAAGTAAAAGTATTAAAATAAGATTTATCATAATCATTAAGTGAGAATGTTCTAAATGAAGTAACATTGCAAGCACCATAATTTTTAATTAGTCCAATAGGTGTTTTAACATTATTATCTCTAATATCATATATTACAATATCATTACTAGAAGTAAATAAATCTCCTAAAAAAGTCATTTCACCATTTGGAGTATAAAAATAGCCTTTAACATAATTATTTTCTTTCATAGCTTTTGCCATATAATCTAAGAAATATGCATTAAATAATACATTAAAATCTAATACTCTAACTTGTTTACTTTGATCTTCAATAGAATTTAAAAAGTCACTTACTTTATCTGAATAAGAAAAATTAATAATATTATTTTCTTTAAAAGTTAATTTAAAATTATTTTCTTTATCTTCATATATATCTTTTATTTTAGCTATATCGTTCGCGATAGTTTTAGAAGTTAAACTATCAGTATTAACCTTAAAATAAGTCCATGTTGATTCATAATAAGTAGATAATAATCCTCCAAAAATAGAATAATTATCATTTGACTTAGTATATGCATCTAATAATGAATTATATAAAAGTTCATTGATTTGAATATCTTCATTAGGATGAGCGTTTATATAATTCATTCCTTTTTCATCATGGTCTTCAAATGAATAGAATAAATCAAAAAAGTATTTTGCTTTTTCTAAAACAAAATCTTTGATTGTTTGATATTTGTTATTGGTTGAACTGCCGTTAGAATTATCTAAATAATAAACTAGATTAAGTCTTTTATTTAATTCATAATATGTTCCATCATTTAATTCATCGTTAAAAGAAAAATCATACATTCCTTCTTCAATTTTATATTGATTAGAACAAGTATTAATACCTATACCAAAAGATACCGCGGCAATAATTATGGCAATAACAAAAAGGGCGATTCTAAGCCATATAGACTTAGAACCAACCTTAGAATTTTGTTCTTTAGTTGTTATTTCGTCCTTTTTTGTTTCTTCCATATTTTTAATTAATTTCCTGAGACTGTCATTTCAATAGCAGCATGATTACGGTATTTGTCGTCTTTAATAACTGCAGTCCATGATTCAGAAGCATAATAATAAACTTTTAATGCTGAACAGTTTAATAAGCCACTTCCTGAATTAAGATCAGGTCTACCTAAGAATGTTAATTTAGTAACATTAGTACCGGAGAATGCGCTAGGGAAAATTCTAATTTCACCATCATCTAAAACTACTTCATTTAATTTGCTTGCGCCTTTAAATGCATTATTTTTGATGTTATAAGTGGTATAAGATCTAGTATCTTTATCATCTTGTTTTTCTAATTTTTCGTCAATTTCAATATTTACCTTAGTAACTTTTGTATCAGCGAATGCATTTCCTTCAATACCAGAAGTCATGAATGTAACAGTTCTTGGAGTTGCTTCAGTTTCTTTTTGATAATTATCACCAACTTGAGTTACACCAGTATACATATAAGTAAAACTAATATCTTCTGGAATAGTAATTTCGCCTTCACTATCACCAACGTATTTATAAATGTTGATATTACCTTCCATTGCTTCTACTAAAGTTGTTGAGAAAGTAAAATCGTATCCATCATTAGTTTCTTCAAAGTCTTTCATATTGCTAATTTTGCTAACGTTTCTAGCTTCGATAATATGAGATTGAGTATGATAGTTAGTATAATTTCTTACATCTTCCCAAGAAGTATAATCTGGGATGTTATCAAAATAAATACGGTTACTTGGATCATAAACACCTGCAGAATATTCTTTAGTTGATTTATAATACCAATAGCCTTTACCTGCAGAATTTGATTCCCAAGTTGCATCGATAACATGCCATCTACCATTATAATAAACTTCATTCCAAACGTGGTCTTGATATTCACCAATAGTTGATTTACTTGTGTTATAGTCTCTACCTAAAGATTCAATTGAAGGAATACCAATACCATTAAGCATGATATTCATTAAATCAGCATAGCCTCTGCAGACTGTGAAGATACGATAGTCATTGACATCTTCGTGGTCTAAATCAGAGTTATTTAAAATTCCTTTAGGAGTATAACCTGCAGTAACTGCGCTTTCATTAACTGCTTCAATATCGTAATAAACGTGTGAGCAAACATAGTCATAAATTGTAACTACATTCTTTTCAATAACTGTTGGATCACAAGTTGGTGAATCCCATCTTGCATTATCGTCGTTATAATTTGGACAAATGATTTGAGCGAGTTTTTCAAAGAAAGCAACTGCTTCTTTTTCTTCTTCTTTTGATTTATATTCATTTGTTAAACCATCGTGAGGATCAATATATTGATTGATAACTGAATAAGTATAAGTTGCAATTCTATCAGTCATTTCAGGATCTTTATCACCAAGACCTTGATAACGAGGAGAATAAGCTTCGTCATAATCCCATGAAGGAACTACATATTCAATTTCGTTAGTGTAATATCTGCCTGTTTGATCATATTTATTATATGAAGAAGTAGATGCAGAAGTATCTGATTTAGAAGAAACAGAATTTCCTTCTTCACTTGTTCCTCCGCATCCAACTAAGACGCCAGTTAATAAAGCGACAGATAAAATTAATAAATTAGTTTTTTTCATATTAGCCTCCTTAGCCTCTTATTTTTGTATATTCTTCTAATTCTTTTGTATTACCGAATACAAAATGATTATGTCCAATATCAACCAATGCTGGTTTATCAACTGAATAATCATGAATTGAAGGGTCGTATACGAATAATTTTTTATTCTTTTCAATTTCAGGATCTGGTACTGGAATTGCGCTCATAAGGGATTTGGTGTATGGATGTAATGGATGTTCAAATAGTTCTTGTGCGGAAGCAATTTCAACAATATTACCTTTATAAATAACACCAATACGATCAGAAATAAATCTAACAATAGAAAGGTCATGAGCGATAAATAAATAAGTTAAACCTTTCTCTTTTTGGAATTTCTTTAATAAGTTAAGTACTTGCGCTCTAATGGAAACATCTAGCGCGGAAATAGGTTCATCTGCGACAATGAATTCAGGTTCCATAACAATCGCTCTAGCTAATCCAATTCTTTGGCGTTGACCACCAGAGAATTCATGAGGATATCTAGTTAAATGTTCAGGAAGAAGACCTACTTCTCTAATAACATTATTAATCTTTTCTAAACGATCCTTTTCGTTTTGATATAAATGGAAGTTATATAAACCTTCTGAAATAATATATTCTACAGTTGCTCTTTCATTTAATGATGCGGCAGGATCTTGGAATACCATTTGGATTTTTCTAATACATTCTCTTTTTAATTGGTGAGAGATTTTACCAGAGATTCTTTCTCCATGGAATAAGATTTCTCCACTTGCGCATGGATTAATTCTCATAATCGCTCTACCAATTGTTGTTTTACCTGAACCAGATTCACCAACTAGAGAGAATATTTCACCTTTATAAATATCAAAATTTGCATTGCTTACTGCTTTGTTATAAGTCGCGCCTTTGCCGAAGACAATATCGACATTACGTACTGAAATAAGTACTTCTCTTTCTTGATTGTTTTCTTCCATAAGGCCTCCTATTTATCTTCTTCCTTATTAAAGGAATTATAGATACTGTGACTTAATGTTTCGTGTAAATTTTGAATATTCTTTGGTTTTTCAACCTTTGGTGCACGTGGATCAAGAAGCCATGTTCTTGCATAGTGAGTATCAGTGATTTTGAATAATGGTGGTTCTTTAACAAAGTCAACCTTCATACAATGAGGGTTTCTTGGTGCGAACGCATCACCTTTAATCTTGTTATATAATGAAGGAGGTGTACCTTCAATTGAATATAATTTTTCACCAATGATTGATAATTGAGGTAATGATGATAATAATGCCCAAGTATATGGATGAGCAGGTTCATAGAAGATTTCTTCTACTTTACCATATTCAATAATCTTACCTGCATATAATACTGCGACTCTTTCTGCGACATTCGCAACAACGCCTAAGTCGTGAGTAATATAAATAGTTGTAAAATGTAATTCATCTTGTAATTTCTTAATTAATTTTAAGATTTGAGCTTGAATTGTAACGTCTAACGCGGTTGTTGGTTCATCACAGATTAAAATCTTAGGTGCACAGCTTAACGCAATTGCGATAACAATTCTTTGTCTCATACCACCAGAATATTGGAAAGGATAATCATTAAATCTCTTACGAGGATCGGTAATACCAACCGCTTTCATCATTTCAATAGCCTTTTCTTTTGCAGCTTGCTTAGAAAGGTTTTGATGTTTCATAATGACGTTTGTGATTTGTTTTCCAATTGTAATAACTGGGTTTAAGCTTGTCATAGGATCTTGGAAGACAGTTGCGATTCTACTACCTCTAATTTTTTGCCAGTCAGAAGACATTCTAACTTTTGCGAGGTTTAAAATTGCATATCCTTGTAAGCATCCATCAAATGTATCTTCGATATATTTAACTCTATAATTAACTTTTTCAAAGATTTCATTTAATTTTTCTTCATCTTCTAGATCAATGCCTTGCTTCATCGCATTTTTTAATTCTTTAATTAATTTAAATGATAATTTAACGTTTTGAGTAAATGAATAACGTGAACTTGATAAGACAATTTCTTTTGCGAGTTTTTCATTTCTTGTTGATACTTCATTAACATCACTATCTTTTTTGTATTCTTCAGATAATTGATTTTTTAATTCATTAATCTCTTGAAGTTTCGCTAAATATTCTTCACTATTTAAAGTTTCTTTGCGATGAGCGATTTTTAAATCTTCAAATTCTTTTTCAACAGATTTTAGTTCATTTTGTAATGAGGCTAATTTTTCTTTACCTTCTTTTAATTCTTCTTTTTCATATTTATGATCAAATAGAAGGTTAGTATTGTGTTGTTCAACAATCGCATTTTCTAATTCTTCTTTTTTCTTTGTAAAAGAAGTTATAGTATCGCTTGGAAGATTTAATAATTCTTTTTGTTCATTTTTTAATGCTTGTAATTTGTTATATGTATCAGAAGCATTTTCATATTTGTGATATGAATTTAATAATTTTAAAGATGCATTATAAAGTGCTTTTCTAAATAATGTCATTTTTACTTTAGTATTAGCAACTTCATCATCATTTAAAATGATTTTACCATTAGAGATATAACCATTGGAATCTAACATTCCGGAGAATGTTTTAGTTAAAACAGATTTACCCGAACCAGATTCACCAACAATTGCGAGAGTTTCTCCTTCATATATATCAAGATCAACACCTCTAATTGCGTTTAATTCTTTACCTCTAACTTTAAATTTAACTTCTACATCATGTAGAGATAATAATACTTTTCTTTCGTCCATATTTTCCTCCTACATGTGTGTTCTTGGATCAGAAGCATCACCGATGTTTTGTCCAACAACATATAAGACAACTGAGACTATACCTGCGACAATAACAGGTGGCCAGAATTGCCATGGTTTAGATGAAACTCCTGAAGCGGTAGCTTTTTCAAGCATAGTACCAAGTGAAGGAGTATTCGCACCAGATAAACCAATACCTAAATATGATAAGAATACTTCACTTGAGATATATCCTGGTAATTCACTTGCAAGAATTGTAACAATAATTGAAACCATGAATGGTAAGATATTTCTAATAACAATTGTGAAGATATTAGTTCCTAAACATCTAGAAGCTAAATTGTATTCTCTATCACGAATAATAATAACTTGTGTTCTAATAAAATAAGCAATTCCTAACCAACCTGTAATACATAACGCTAATACCAATTGCCAGAAACCTGAACCAATAATATAAGACAAAATTGTAATAAATAAGATTGTAGGAATATTACCGATAATATTATAGATTTGCATCATAATAGTATCGAATGTTTTACTTAATCCCCAGACAGCACCTAATATAATACCAATAGACATATTAATCGCAGTACAAATAAATGCGAGTAATAATGAAGTTCTAGTACCGGACCATAATTGATCAAATACGGAAGCAGAAACTTCATTGGTACCAAAGATCCATCTAAGATGGAATCCTGTTAAAGGAACAACTTGTTCCATTGTTGCACTAGGAGATAAGTTTTGGAATGTGTTAACCTTATCAGGATATAAATTCAACATTAAATATTGATCATATGCACTGAATATAGGATAAATAAATGTGAATACTAATAAGATAAATAATAAACCTAAGAAGATCCAGTTAGATTTCTTTTTGAAGAATACTCTCCAAACAGATTTCCAATAAGAATATCTAGGCGCGGTGATTTTTTCTGATTCGTATTCATTATGGTCGACAAAGACGAATAAGTCATCTAAGCCATCATTTACTAATTCTTCTTTGACTTCTTCCATTTTCTTTTGCCTCCACCTGAGCTAAATTGAATTCTTGGATCAATCATTGCCATTAAAATATCACCTAAAATTAATGATAAAATTGATAAGAATGAGAATAAGAATGTTAATCCTAAGATAACACCATTATCGGATTTATTAATTGCTTCTGTAAGCATTTTACCAGTACCTGGAATTGCGTAAATCTTTTCTGTAATTAATGATCCAGAGATACAACCAATAATTGCACCTGGAATACCATGAACGATTGGAATAATCGCATTTTTCGCGATATGTTTAGTAAAGATTTGACCATCTGATAAACCTTGTGATTTTGCAAATTTTGCATAATCTGAATTCATTTGGTCAATCATATATCTTCTTGTCCATTTCATTTCACCTGCGATTGAAGGTAATGCAAGGGAAATAATTGGTAAGATATATAATAATACTTCCGGACCTCCCGCGGTTAATGATGTAGGTAAATGGAATATATCTCCACCTAAAGATCTAAACATATATAAATAAGATAAGGAAGGAACTGCGATTAAGAAAACAATATATGCAGTACCTAATTTATCAACCCATGTATCTTTCTTTCTTGCCATCAATATACCAAGAGGAATACCTATTACATAAGCGATTAATGTTGCGAAAATACCAATTGTGAATGAATAACCAACTCTAGTCATACCTGGAGTATAGAATGAAGCATAATAATATCTACCGCCGAATTTAGTCATTTCTGCGCTATTCGCGGAAGAACCATAAACATAAGTTAATGTATGGAAATCATAAGGTGTAGAAGTAGCAATTGCTCCTTCTGGTCTTTCATCTTCACTCATATTTAAATAAGCTGGATAAACTAAATCTCTTTCGATATAACTTTGAGTTGAAGTAGCAGCTTGTCTATTTTTAAACATTTGTTCATATACTGAAGAATTGTTTAAGTCAGTACCAATATTGATATGAATGATATTTTGATGAATGAATGGGAATTGATCATCAAAATAAATTAAATATTTATGTTCTGTACCATTGCCAACTAATGCAGGCATATTAGAATATTCATCCCATATTAATGAAATACCTTTATTTTCAACCTTGTAACTATCTTTCTTTACAAATGTAGAAGCAGATTCAACATCTCCAAGTCTTTCTAAATCATAGTCATAAGAAATTTCACCATTATCTTTAGAAACATAAATATCAATGCTATATTTACCTGCGCCATCATCGAAAGTGATGTCATCTTCAAATAATTTCTTTACATTGCCGTTTTCGTAAAATGCGATGTTAAATGAATCATCAATCGCAAGTTTTTCATCAGTAACTGAAATTTCAAAGTTATAAACGCCTGTAGAATATGATTCCATCTTATAATCGAATAAACTCCAATATTTGAAAGTTTCATTTGCTTTGTCTTCAACATCACCATAGATATTGTTTTCAACAACATAATAGCCTCTTTCAATTGGATATTGTGAAGCAATTTCATTGTCGACATCATTTACAGTTTCAAATGAGATTAAATTAGAAAAGAAACTCCATACTCTTTCAAAGACATTAACATCTTTAGTCGCATATAAATATTGAGATGCTTGTTTTTCATCTCTTTTATAGATTGCATCTAATTGAGTAATTTGATATCCCATGCTTTGATATTTGTCAATGAATTCAACAACGTATTTATAATCAGAATTATCTTCTTTGCTTTCAGGAATTTGAATAGCTTCTTCATAATCATATTCATCTAATGTTGAAGAATAATTTTCATAAATATAATCTTGGAAATCAACTTTAGTTAAAAAGCCATATTCTTCATAGATAGTATCTGTTACTTCTTGACGTTCATTTTCATCAAGTTTTGCAAGACGATCACGATTCGCACCTAAAACATTGGATCTATTCGCTGCGACAAACAATAAAATGACCATGATGATCATAATACAGATAAGTGAAAATATCGAATAAATGATTCGTTTTAAAACGTATCTACCCATTTTTTCTCCTTTCTTCCATCATCGTAATATACTTATCGATGATAATAAAAATAAATAACGAGGCAACCATAGTTATATAGTTGCCCCGAAAAATTTAATTTGTGATTAGAATAAACCAATAACTTTAGTCATATATCCATCTTCAGATAATGAATTTAAGTAAGTTAATGGATCACCATAGTCTGCGCCCCAACCTGAGCCCCAGAATAAATCGTAGTTCATATCATCACTAGATTCACCATAGTAAGAAGCATTGTTATAATCAGACATATTTGCAGTATCCATAACGTTGACTACTACATAGTCTGTACCAAATGTTTCTTCTAATGCTTTTTTATAGTATTGAGCTTGTGAATTTAATGTTGAAGAAGCTGAGTAATTAATAATATCAATTTGAACTGGGCCATCTTTAAAGAAGTCACTGCCTAATTCTTTCTTTGCTTCTTCAAAATATTCTTTAGCTTTCTCTGGTAAATACCATCCATCAACACCATCTTGTACTTTTATGCCGTCATCATTGAGTTCGTCTAAGTAATATTGGACTAAATCACCATACATTGTACCAGCATTCCAAGTTTTATTATCAATTGTGACAGTTTCATTTGTTTCAACAAAGTCAGGTGAAACTAACATATTTCTTAATGAAACAGTAGCTAAGTCTTCAGTTGTTGAAATACCATTCCAAGTCTTTTTGCTGAATGCATAAGATAATGCTTTTCTAAAGTTTTTATTTAATAAAGCATCTTTTGTTTTCTTTTGTTCAGATTCGTTATCAAGTTTAGTTGATTTTAATGTTGCAGTTGAATCTTTACCATAATTCTTTCTATTTAAGTTATAGCCTAAGAAATATGTTGTAGCTTGAGTATTTGTTTTATAAGCATATAGATCATAATAACCATTAGTCTTAGCTTTTTCCATTAATTCACTAGATAATGTACAACCTGTGTATTTACCTGCAAGGCAATCATTCCAGTATTGATCTGTATCATTTGATGAAGAATAAGTATAGTCAATTGTTTCAACTAATACTTTGTCTGCATCGTAATAGTTAGGATTCTTTTGGAAAACGATTTGGTTTTGATCAGTAAGTTTTGTACATAAATAAGCACTGTTATAAAGAATTGTATCAATATTATTTGATGCGCCAACTTTACCATATTTATATGCTGCAGTTTTTGATTTTGATTTGAATTTAGATCTACCAAATACACCGCCTTGTTCTTGGAAGAAAGCGGAATTCATTGGCATGAATGTAGAATAAGTTAACATTGATTCAAAATAAGGAATATCAGTTGTTAATGTAATTTTTAAAGTATAAGCATCTGTTGCTTTAATACCTACATCATTGAATTTAGTTGTTGTGCCTTTGAAGTATTCTTCTGCGCCATCAACTACTCCACAAACTAATTCACCTAAACCTGCAGAACAATCTAACATATGATGGAAGCCATCGACGAAGTCTTGTGCAGTAACATTTGCATAAACATCACCATTTGCTTTATACCATTTTGCGTCTTGTCTTAAGTTGAAAGTCCAAGTAGTTTTTCCATTTTCAACTGCTTTTGACCAAGTAGTTGCAATACATGGTTTTAAATTGCCTAAGTTATCGTATTGAACTAAACCTTCAACCATATTTGCTAAATATTCAGTTGTTGTCGCTCTAGAGTTATTTTGAATATCTAAAGTTTCAGGAACCATTGAGAATAATGTATGATATTCAGTTTGAAGAATATGACCTTTTCCTGTTAAATAACTTGCAGGATCATAATTTCCTTCACTGCCCTTTGCTTTTTCTTGGTTATAAAGAGCTTTTAATTCATTTCTTTCTTCAACGGTAATAAAATCATCGCTGATAACTAATGATTTTAATTTATCATTATCTGTTCCCCATTGAACACTTGGAACTGAGTTTGGTGCAATTCTTGTAATAGCCCATGATCCTCCGTCAGTAGTTGTTGGTAAAATAGCTGCAGAGTCGAGAAGTTTTGCTTCAGCTTGTGCTAAACGGATATATCTTTTAGAATCGTTATTGTATTCATCTTTATTTCCGTTTACAGGATTAATTGCGTCTAATGCTGCTTGGTATTCACCTAAGACATCTTGATAAATTGTTTCATCATCATATGATTGAACTTTACTTGAAGATGAGTCGGATGATGCAGTTGTATTTCCACAACCTACGACTGCAAGAAGAGCTGCTGCTGAAAGTAAACTTAATTGTCTTAATTTCATAATTTGTTTTCTCCTTTTTTTAACACGTTTTTTGATATATATAGTAAACTATATATAAACAAAATAGACAACATGTAGTTAAATGATAGTTAATATCAAAAATTAAATCAATAAAATTACAAAAGAATAATAAAAAAAGTGGTCTATTGACCACATAATTTTTTTACTTGAGAAAGATACCCACAAAGAATATCATTCCAACAAATATTACTAAAGTAATAATATTAAGAATATTTTTCCATCTTTTTTCAATATATTCATCTGTTTGCTTATAAGCTTCAGGTCCTATTTGTTCTTTATAAATTGACTTATTCATACTTGCAAGTCTAGAAAATAATAACATCGCATGAATAAGTGCGACTATCATAAAGCCAATTTTATAAACATCGTGATTGTTAGCTAAAGCTGAATATAAAACAAATCCAAGAAATATCAAAAAATTAATAATGCAAAATACAATCAAATAAGTTCTTTTATATCTTTTTGACATGTTTCCTCCTAGACATGAAGTACAATTTTATTTAATTCATATAAGAAGTTTGCGATATAGTTATCATATCCTTCACAATGAATAAAATATAATTCATGTTCTCCTTGTAATAATCTTACTTTTAATCGATCGAAGATAAATTCTTCATTGAATTCGTCATCAATAATTTCATCTAAACAAATAATTTTTAATTTATCTAAGAAAGTAGTTAAATATTCTATCTTTTTTAAATCTTTTTTTGAATAGACAATTAAACAAGTTTCTTGTGATAATATTTGATCATTCAAGCAAGATATATCAAATTTAGATTCTACATTAATATCTTTCTTTTTAATCTTGGAATATAGTTTTATTTCTTTTTGGTTATTTGATATTAATATAGAACTATTTTTTAAAGATTCAATTGTGCTTTTTATGAAAAATTTTTCATAGTTTACAATTGGATTAAATTTTTTCTTTTTGTAACAAATGGAATTAATCTTTTTTAGATAAATACGCTTAACAAAATGAAATTTAGTAAGATAATATTTACACGCTAAAAAGGATAGTTCATCAAACTTAAATGTAGCAAAACTAGTCCCAATGTATAAATATTTCTTAATTAAGCTTTCCATATTAATATCTTTCTTGTTTTTTAGATTCTCTATCTAAATCGCGTTTTTTAATAGTTTCACGTTTATCATAGAGTTTTTTACCTTTCGCTAAAGCTATTTCTACTTTAACTTTTCCTTTTTTAAAATATACTTTTGTACAAACTAAAGTATAACCTTTTTCTTTTATTTTTTGACTTAATTTTAATATTTCTCTTTTATGCAATAAGAGTTTTCTTGTTCTTAAAGGTTCATGGTTAAAAATATTGCCATTAAAGAATGGGGCAATATTTAAACCAAGTATATAAGCTTCACCATTTTTAATAATCGCATAAGATTCATTTAAACTCGCTCCATTGAATCTTATGGATTTTATTTCTGTACCTTTTAATTCAATACCCGCTTCGGTAAAATCGGATAAGAAATATTCAAAATGTGCTTTTTTATTTTGAGCGATAATTTTTATGTTTTCTTCTGTCATTATTTCTTGTTCCTTTTCTCATTCCATTAAGTTTACGAGTTTTAAAGTTCTTAGTAATCTTTTCTTCATTTAATAAACTAAAGGTTATTTTATGAGTATCAATATCTACTGCTTTTACTTTAATTGAGACAATATCTCCTAAAGATATACTCTTTTTAGAGAATGCACCTGTCGCACACATATATGTTTCATTAAAGGTATACATATCCGCTAAATCCATAAAATCAACAAAGCCATTAATACCATTATCAAGTTCAACAAAGAATCCTTTATTAGTCATACCATTAATATAGCCTTTAAATTCTTCATCAATATGTAATGACATATATTTCGCGGATTCTAAATCATCGACTTCTCTTTCAATAGAAATCGCTCTTCTTTCATAAATAGAACAATTTTCTGCGATATAAGCAATTTGTTCTTCAAAAGTAGCATTGGTATCTATATTACCTTTTACTAAATATCTATCAATTAAACGATGTACTAATAAATCAGGATATCTTCTAATTGGTGAAGTAAAATGAGTATATGAAGTTGAAGCTAATCCAAAGTGATGTTTATTATAATCAGCATAACGAGCTTTCGCTAAAGATCTAAGCAACATCATTGAAAGAATTTTCTTTTTTGTTTCATCATTTACATTTCTAATGAAATTTGCTAGTTCTAAAGGCTTAACAGTTAATGGATCAAAATCAGTTTTTTCACCTAAATGCATTGCAAGGCTCATAAACGCTTCCATCTTTTTAGCCTTAGGTTGTTCATGGATACGGTAGATAAATGGTAATCCCATTGCTTCAATAGTTTCCGCGACTTGTTCATTCGCCGCGATCATTAAATCTTCAATGAGTTTTTCTCCATCCCCTTGAGTTCTTTTTATAACATCAACAGGTTGGCCTTTGTTATCTAAAACAAACTTTATTTCAGTTGTTTCTAAATCAATAGATCCTCTTGCAGATCTATTCTTTCTTATCTTTCTTGAAACTTCATTTAATAGATAAATTAAATCATCGATTTCACGAGGGAATCTATTTTCAATTTTTTCTTTATTTAATAATTTATTAACATAGTTATAAGTTAATCTTGCATGAGATCTAATAACACCTTTAGTAATTCTGCTATTTAAGATATTACCGTAGCAGTCAACTGTGAATATACAAGATGTGACTAATCGATCAACATTAGGATTAAGTGAACAAATACCATTTGATAATTCAAAAGGTAGCATAGGTACAACTCGATCTGCGACATATATTGAAGTTCCTCTTGATAAAGCTTCTTTATCTAAAGGAGAGCCTTCAGTTACATAATGGGCAACATCTGCGATATGTACTCCAACAATATAACCTTCCGCACATCTTTCTACTTCAACTGCATCATCAAAATCTTTTGCATCATCTCCATCAATTGTAACAATTACGTGATCTCTAAAATCTTCTCTTCCTTCAAGTTCTTCACTTGTAACTTCACTAGGAATCGTTTTTACTTGATTTCTTACCTCTTCAGAGAAATCAATAGATGCGTTATAAGAATAAATAATCTTTGTAATATCTACTCCCTTATCATTCGCACCACCTAAAATAGAAATAACTTCAAGAAAATAAGTTTCTCTTGATTGACGAATAATTCGACAAGAAGCAATTTTACCTTTAGTTAAAGGTATAGATGTTTTATCAATTATGAATACAGAATCTTTTGAAGCAATTCCTTTAACATCTAAATAGAAATACTTATTATATTCTAATATTTCACCAACTAAGATATTCTTATTTCTTTTAACAATAGAATAAACTTCATATTCAGCTTTTCTAAAGCCACTTATCTTTTTGAGATAAACTTCATCATCTAAAATAGCCCCATTTAGATTAAAAGAAGAAATATAAACATCTTCCTCTTCACCAATATTAGCGAAAGCAAATCCCTCTTTAACAGAGATAATTTTACCTCTTACTAAATTAAGTTGTTCAGGTAAATAATAATTCTTTCTTACTTTGACAATCTTACCTTCATCTTCTAATTGGCCAAGAGCTTCTAAAGTTTCATTATTATCGCCAAAAAACTCAAGTAAAACCTTGAGTGGTAATGAATGTTTCTTTAATAATTCTAAAATTCTTTCTTTCATGCTTACTTCCCTTTTTAAAATAAAAGAGGGTTAATAATAACCCCCTTAATGATTAACCAAAATACTTAGTTAAAAGTGTGAATAAGAAGAATACAATACCAACAATTAATGTTGCGATTGAAACTACCTTTTCACTACCTCTTTCTTTTGTTTTTGCAAAGATGTTCATCTTAGATCCACCTGTAATAGCGCCAGAAGCACCGTTTGATTTACCACCTTGTAATAGCGTTAATATAATCATTAAGATTGATACAATAATTAATACAATTTCCATAATTCCTCCTTAAGAGTCTTTAATATCATACAACAAAAAAGAAAAAAACACTATTAATTTTTTATAAATATTATTATTTATAATAGACTTTAACTAAAAGTTAACTTATAATGCTTTTAACAGAGTAGTTAGAAAGCGTTAAGTGTCTATTTCTAGGATAAAGATTTAGGACGAACATCTCGGTGGCGGTTTTCTAACGCGTCCGCTGTAAGAACGCGGGCCTCTATAGGAGGTCTTTTTTGATGAAGAAGCATTCACTTTATAAACTGATATCTTTCTATATCCTTGTTATTGTTATAGGCTTTATTGGAGGATATTTTATTACTAATTTAATCAATACACAAAATGAAGTATTCGTATCAACTTTTGTATGTGAAGAAGCTAGTTTTAACGATAAAACTGCATCTTTAACTTCTAAAGAGTATTTAAATGAAGTAATTAAGAATCATCCTTCTTTAGAACTTGATTCCATCAATGTTGATTCATTAATTGATAATAATGATTTTGTTCTTACAAAAGATGATGAAATGACTTATACAATAACCACTAAAACTAAATATTATGAAACTAGTTATATATCCTCTTCAAACAAGGTAATATCAAGAGCTTCTACATTTATTAAATATGCTTTATATGATTTAGTTGGAAAAGATAATATTACATTCAAAGATAGCAATATTGGAACTACTAAAAATTCTTTTTCTTGTCCAATCGGAGGATTAATTGGTATTACAGGTTTATGTTTAATATCAACATTAATAGTTATTATAATGCCTAAAAAAGATGTTAAAGAATTCGAATTTGACAACGAAACTACGTATAAAACGCCATTTCATTTAAGCTATTTTAAAAGTGCCTTATCTGAGCTAAAAAGCACAAAAAAGATAGTTACTTTAGGTATGTTATTTTCTTTATTATTGCTATCTAAATTTATTTCTTTACCAAGTGGATTCGCTAATTTAAATATTGGTTTTGGATTTATTTTTATGGCGATAATTGGTTATATTTATGGTCCTTTTGTTGGTTTTATAATCGGAGGATTATCTGATATTATTGGTTATTTTATTAACCAAAGTGCTTATGTATTTAATCTAGGTTATACCCTTCAAGCCGCATTGGCAGGATTTATCTATGGTATTATATTTTATAAAACAAGAATGAGTTTTTCTAAAGTATTATTATCTCGTATTTTAATTAATTTCTTACTCAATGTTTTATTAGGCAGTTATTTAATGATTATAGTTTATTATCAAGGTGGAAAGATAACCAATGATCAAATTCTTGCTTCATTTAGAATATATGCTTTAATTTATTCTTTACCAAAGAATATCATTTGTTTACTACCTCAAAGTATTATTCTTTATGCCATAATAAAAGCGATATCTCCAATACTATCTAGATTTGATTACATATCTAAAGAAGTATCGAATAATATCGCATTATTATAATATTATTTATTTTCAAAATTTAATTTATGAGGAACCTTATGACAATGTCTACATCTAGGTTCATATTTTTCACTTGCTCCAACAATTACAATTGGATCTTCATAATATGCAGGTTCACCATTGACAATTCTTTGTGATCTAGTTGCATTTGCTCCACATACTACGCATATCGCGGTTAATTTAGTTACATCTTCTGCGAGACATAATAATTTAGGCATAATAGAAAATGGTTCTCCTCTAAAATCATTATCTAAACCTGCGCAGATGACTCTTATACCTTTTGATGCAAGAGATGAAACCACATCAATAATTCCTTCATCAAGGAATTGTATTTCATCAAAACATACAGCATCTACATCATCTTTAATGTATTTATATACATCTTTTGATGATGTTAAATTATAGCATTTAGCTTTAGATTTATTATGAGAAACAACTTCATCTTCTGAATAGCGATTATCAATTTTAGGTTTGAAAACAACAACCTTCTTTTTAGCGAATTCTAATCTTCTTATTCTTCTTATTAATTCTTCAGATTTACCAGCGAACATAGGTCCACATATTACTTCAACCCAACCTGGTCTAGTATTAAATTCCATATAATATATACCTCACACTTTTTATATTGTATCTCACTATCTCAACATTGACAATTTGTAAATACTGAAACTATTATCATTATTTACAACATAAAAGGAGCTTACTTTCGTAAGCCCCTTAATGATTATTAATCAAGGTTATTCATATCGAAGACGTTTTGGTTTTCGTTAAATTCTGAAGTTGTTGCTTCAACAACATTTGAAGTATCTTCTACTTCTAATGTGTCTTCTACATCTTTAGTTTCTTTAACTTCTTCAATTAAACCAGTACCTGCTGGAATTAATTTACCAACCATAACATTTTCTTTTAAGCCGTGTAAGTAATCAGTTTTACCCTTAATTGCAGCATCTGTTAAGATTCTTGTTGTTTCTTGGAATGAAGCTGCAGATAAGAATGATTCAGTATCAAGAGCAGCTTTAGTAATACCTAAGATAACAGGAGAGAATGTTGCAGGGCTCTTACCTTCGATAAGAACTTCTGTATTCTTTTCTGTAACTTTTGCTAAATCAGCTTTTGTACCTGGGATTAAATCAGTATCACCTGCGGTAGTAACTAAGACTTTCTTTAACATTTGTCTAACAATGACTTCAATGTGTTTATCAGAAACTGCAGAACCGTTACCTCTATAAACCTTTTGGATTTCTTTGATAATGTATCTTTCAACTTCTGTCTTATTAGAATATTCTAATAATTGTTTTAAGTTCTTAGCGCCTTCAGTAATCTTTTGACCTGCGACAACATGATCACCGACTTGGACTCTTAATTTAACGCCGTAGTTTGTATTTTCTGTTTCTTCTTTGCCTTGTGCATCCTTGATTGTAACATGGTAAATACCATTTGTTTGTTCAATCTTAGAAATTTCACCTTCACATTTAGCAATTAATGCTTCACCATGAGGAGCACGAGCTTCGAATAATTCAGTAACTCTAGGTAAACCGTTTGTAATATCGCCACCAGCAACACCACCAGTATGGAATGTTCTCATGGTTAATTGAGTACCAGGTTCACCAATGGATTGAGCAGCCATAACACCGACTGTTGCACCCATATCAATTAATTTACCTGTTGCAATACAAGTACCATAACAATGTCTACATACACCATCTTTAGTCTTACATCCGAATAATGAACGAATTTCAACTTTCTTAATACCGTGTACTTTTACAATGTTATTTGCATCTTCACCAGTAATTAATGTGTTACCAGGAACAATGACTTCACCAGTTTTAGGATCAACGATATCATGTAATGAATATCTACCTGTTAATCTTTCTTCTAATGATTCAATTTCTGAATTTTCTCTTGTATCACGGATTTCTTCAACTGTGAATCCTTCATCAGTACCACAGTCATCTTCTCTAATGATAACATCGTGAGAAACATCGACTAACTTTCTAGTTAAGTAACCAGAGTCAGCAGTCTTTAACGCAGTATCCGCGCCACCTTTTCTAGCACCGTGAGTTGCAATGAAGAACTCAGATACTGATAGACCTTCACGGAAACATGATTTAATAGGTAATTCAATAGTATCACCATTTGGCTTAGCCATGGTACCTCTTAAACCACATAATTGAACGAAGTTAGAAGTATTACCTCTAGCACCTGATTTTGACATCATGAAGATAGGGTTTGTCTTGTCTTCTTCAACAATAACTTTTAATTTTTCTTCAACTTGTTTTTTAACATCTTCCCAAATAGCACAAACTTTCTTGTGTCTTTCTTCGTCTGTTAAGAAACCATAGTCGAATAATTCTTTAATTTCAGCGACTCTCTTATCACCTTCTGCAATTAATTCTTGTTTACCTGGAATAACGTTAATATCAAAGATAGAAACTGTAATACCAGCGATTGTAGAATAATGGAAGCCTTGGTTCTTTAATGCATCAAGAACTTCTGAAGTAATCTTTGCGCCGTAGCGTTTGAAGATTTCAGAAACAATGTTACCAATTTGCTTTTTGCCAAATGGGCTAGCTTTTACTGGTTGTTCTTCGATGTATTCTTTAATATTAGTACCTTTCTTAACAAAGTTACTAATTTGGTTATCCGCGAGGGATTTGTCACTTACTTCATTTAAGTAAGGGAAATCACTTGGGAAAATTTGGTTAAAGATAACTTTACCAACAGTTGTGATTAAGTAGTCATTATTCATTTCATCAGTGAATGATGATTTACCAATTTCAGAACCTTTAATTGCGATTCTGTTGTGTAAATGAATTTGTTTTGTTTGATATGCAAGAAGAATTTCATCAACATTTCTGAAGACTTTACCTTCACTACTTGCATATAATTCGTATAATTCAGCTTCAGATTCATCACCTCTAGAACGGCATTCTTCTGCGTGATGCTTGAAGTCTGCAACTGTATTTTCCATTGTAAGATAATAGTTACCTAAAACCATATCTTGTGATGGAGTACAAATTGGTTTACCAGAAGCTGGTGATAAAATGTTGTTACTTGCTAACATTAAATCAATTGCTTCTTGTTGAGCTGCGTATGATAATGGGACGTGAACAGCCATTTGGTCACCATCGAAGTCAGCGTTGAAACCTGCACAAACTAATGGGTGAAGTCTAATAGCTCTACCATTGACAAGTACTGGTTTGAAAGCTTGAATACCTAAACGGTGAAGTGTAGGAGCACGGTTTAATAAAACTGGGTGTCCTTTAATAACTTCTTCAACAATATCCCAAACTTTTTCATCGTAGTGATCAATCATCTTATTTGCTTGTTTATGACTTGTTGCGATGCCTCTTTCAATCATAATTGAAGCGATGAATGGTCTAAATAATTGGACTGCCATTTCTCTTGGAAGACCGCATTGATACATCTTTAATGATGGTCCAACTGCGATAACTGAACGTCCTGAATAGTCAACACGTTTACCAAGTAAGTTTTGTCTGAAACGTCCTTGTTTACCTTTTAATGTAGAAGATAATGATTTTAATGCTCTTCCGCCGGCACCAGTTACAGGTTTTGTACGTCTGCCGTTATCAATTAATGCGTCAACAGCTTCTTGAAGCATACGTTTTTCGTTATTTAACATAACATCAGGAGCGTTAATATCAATTAAGTTCTTAAGACGAGCGTTACGCATAATAACACGTCTATATAAATCATTTAAGTCAGATGTTGCGAATCTACCACCATCTAATTGAAGCATTGGTCTTAAATCAGGTGGGATAACTGGTAATGCATCAAGAACCATCCATTCAGGACGATTGTTTGATTTTCTAAATGATTCGACACATTCTAATCTCTTATATAATTTTGCTTTCTTTTGTGATGTTGAAGGTAAAGATGCAATTTCTGTTGTTAATTCTTCAGAAAGTGTATCTAAGTCAACTTCTGAAAGTAAACGTTTAATTGATTCTGCACCTGAACCGAATTCAGCACCAGTATGTTTTGAAATAAAGTTTGCACATCCTGTGAAATCGAATGTTTCTTTATTATTTTCAATTTTTAAGATGAGTTCATCCGCTCTCTTGTAGTCTAGAGATTCATTATCTAATGTAGATTTGATTTCTCCTAACGCTAGAGTGAAGACATCTCTTGCTGTTCTTTCATCAAGAACTTGAGCTTTAGTTAATACTTTAGATGTACCTGCATTTAAGCAAATACGTGATACGAAGTATACAACTTCTTCTAATTGCTTTGGTAAAATATCAAGAATTAAACCCATTCTTGAAGGGACACCTTTGAGGTACCAGATATGGGCACATGGTGAATGTAATTCAATGTGACCCATTCTTTCTCTACGAACTGCTTTTGTTGTTACTTCAACGCCACACTTTTCGCAAACGACACCTGCATATCTAATCTTTTTATATTTACCACAATGACATTCATAGTCTTTTGCAGGACCAAAGATTCTTTCACAATATAAACCATCTGGTTCAGGTTTTTGTGAACGGTAGTTGATAGTTTCAGCCTTTGTGACTTCACCTCTTGACCATTCTCTGATCTTATCTGGAGAAGCTAATCCAACTTGGATAGCATTTAATTTTTTAACATCAAACATTTTTATTCTCCTCCCTATTAGTCATTTTCGTTTTCAACAAATTGGAAATCAGTGAAAGCATTTTTAACTTCTTTTGAGATCTTCTTTGTTTCTTTTTCATTAGATTCCGCTAAAGCTGAAGTGTCAATTTCGTTACCTTCTTTATCGAGTAACTTGACATCAATAGCAAGAGCTTGTAATTCTTTAACAAGAACTCTGAATGCTTCTGGCATTCCAGCTTGTGGTACATCTCTACCCTTAATGATTGCTTCATATGCACTTGCTCTACCAACCATATCATCTGATTTGATTGTAACCATTTCTTGTAAAATGTGAGCAGCACCATAAGCTTCAAGAGCCCAGACTTCCATTTCACCAAATCTTTGACCACCGTTTTGTGCTTTACCACCTAAAGGTTGTTGTGTAACTAATGAATATGGACCAGTAGCACGAGCATGTAACTTATCATCAACCATGTGGACAAGTTTAATCATGTACATGACACCGACTGAGATTCTTTCATCAAATCTTTCACCTGTACGTCCATCATATAAGACAGTCTTGCCATCTTCTGATAAACCAGCTTGTTTCATTAAATCGAAGATTTCTTCATTAGAGATACCATCGAATACTGGTGTAGCAATCTTTAAGCCTAACTTCTTACATGCCATACCTAAGTGAATTTCAAGGATTTGACCGATGTTCATACGTGAAGGAACACCTAATGGGTTTAACATGATGTCAACTGGTGTACCATCTGGTAAGAATGGCATATCTTCTTCTGGAAGAATTCTAGAAATAACACCTTTGTTACCATGTCTACCTGACATCTTATCACCTTCAGAGATCTTTCTCTTTTGAGCGATATATACTTTAACTACTTCTTCTACACCTGGAGCAAGTTCAGCGCCTTCTTTACGTTTGAAACGTTTGACGTCGATAACAATACCAGCACCACCGTGTGGAACCTTTAATGAAGTATCTTTACCATCTTTAGTCTTTTCACCAAAGATTGTCATTAATAATTTTTCTTCTGGAGTTGGTTCTGATAAACCCTTTGGAGTAATCTTACCAACTAAGTAGTCATCTTCTTTAACTTCTGCACCTGGGATAATAATACCGTCTTCATCTAAGTTTGCTTTCATTTCTTCAGAAACGTTAGGAATATCACGAGTAATTTCTTCAGGTCCAAGTTTTGTTGTACGTCTTTCTAATTCATATTCTTCAATATGGATAGAAGTATATACATCATCTTTTACTAATCTTTCAGACATAATGACAGCATCTTCGTAGTTATAACCTTCCCAAGTCATAAATGCGATTGTGACATTTTGTCCTAAAGCTAAATCACCTTGATCCATAGCTGGACCATCAGCGATAATATCACCTTTCTTAACTTTGTCACCAACATGAACAATAGGTGATTGGTTGATACATGTTCCAGAGTTAGATCTAACGAATTTTTGAAGTGTATAGCTACGTTCTTCACCTTCGTTATTCTTAACTACAATGTGACGTGAATCCATTACAGTAACAACACCATCTTCTTGTGCTAAAACAGCTGCACCAGAATCATGAGCAATATTGTATTCTAGGCCTGTTCCAACAAATGGAGCGTGTGGTTTTAATAATGGAAGTGCTTGACGTTGCATGTTAGATCCCATTAAAGCACGGTGGTTATCATCGTTTTCAAGGAATGGAATACAAGCTGCAGCGACAGATAAAATTTGTTTTGGAGAAACGTCAACGTAATCGATCATTTCCTTTGGAACGATAACGTTTTCGCCATTGTATCTAGCAATAACTTCATCATCAAGGAATTCTCCTCCGATAATTCTGTTTGTTGCTTGTGCAATATATAAATTCTTTTCAGCATCCGCGGATAGATAATCAGAATCTTCTAATACTTTGCAAGTCTTCTTATCAACTCTTCTATATGGAGTTTCAATGAAACCATATTCGTTGATTTTTGCGTATGTTGCAAGGTTATTAATTAAACCGATGTTTCCACCTTCAGGTGTTTCAATAGGACAGATTCTACCATAATGAGTTGTGTGAACATCTCTAACTGCCATATTAGCTCTATCACGAGTTAAACCGCCTGGACCTAAAGCAGAAATTCTTCTCTTATTTGAAAGTTCTGCAAGTGGGTTGACTTGATCCATGAATTGAGATAATTGTGAAGATGCGAAGAATTCTTTAATTGCAGAATTTAATGGACGAGTATTTGTTAATTTTTCAGGAGAAATAGGTCCTTCTGAAGTTAATGTCATAGACATCTTTTCTTTAACAGTTCTTTCCATACGTGATAAACCAATTCTGAATTGATTTTGAATTAATTCACCAACGCAACGAATTCTACGGTTACCTAAGTGGTCGATATCATCTACATCACCAAAGCCATAGATAATGTTCATAATATATGAGAAACATGCTGCAATATCGGAAGTTGTTACATATGGAACATCAATATTTAAATCTGTACCGATGATGTTTGTTGTAACAGACATTGTTTCATCTGTATAGACTTTAATTTTGTTAACAATGTGATGATCGTCTAATTTTTCGTTGTATGGAAGTTCATATGTATGAGCGCCCTTTTCGAAGAATTTTTCTTCTTGTAATTTTTCAACGATTTCTTTTGTTAATAATGTTCCTTCGTCATAAATTACTTCACCATCAGAAGATACTAATGGTTCTGCGATAACTCTGCCTTGTAAACGATTGTAAATACCTAATTTCTTATTGTATTTAAATCTACCAGCACGGCCGAAATCATAATGTTTATGATCGAAGAATCTTCCTTTTAAGAATGTTGCTGTACTATCACCAGGAGCAGGTTCACCTGGTCTTAATTTAGCATAAATATCTATTAAAGCTTGTGAACTTGTATATTCAAAAGTTGTGCCAGCATGTAAAGATAATTCTTTATCAATAGAAATTGCAAGTAAATCTTTTGAATCTTTTTCTAAGTTAATAAAGTCAGTATTTGATGCGCCGAATAAATCAACGATTTCATCATAACCATGTTCACCAAGACCAATACCTAAAGCTCTAAGTAAAGTTAAAGCAGATAATTTTCTTGTTCTATCGATTTTGACATTTAAGATTCCTTTTGAGTCTGATTGGAATTGTAACCAAGTTCCTCTTGAAGGAATTAAATCAGCATTGTAAGTGAAGTTACCAGTTTTTTCTCTTTCTTTCTTCATGTAAGCGCCTGGAGAACGAACGATTTGAGAAACGATTGCTCTTTCTGCGCCGTTAATGATGAATGTACCAGAGTCAGTCATTAATGGGAATTCACACATATTGACTTCACGTTGGATAATTTCACCTGTTTCACTAACGTTTAATCTTAATGTAGCTTTTAAGTTAGCCATGTATGTTAATCCACGACTTTTGCATTCGTATGGATTATATTTAGGTTCTTCTAAACGTGATGAGATATATTCAAGTGACATTTTATCACTACGATCTGTAATTGGGTAAATATCTTTAAATACTTCATCAATACCGCTATCTAAAAGCCATTTGAAAGAATCAGTTTGAATTTCTACTAAGTTTGGTAATGGTAATGTACCTGAGATTTTAGAAAAGTTGATTCTTCCATTGTGAAGGTACTTATATTCTTTTGCTTGTAAATTTTTGCTCATTGCAAATCTCCCTTCTATAAGTTTTCATTTGATAATTCATTGTTAATTGCTTGATATATATAATAGCCCTTATCTCTTTTAAGTAATTGACAATTTCCAAATATGGATGTTACGTATCTTTGAGCCGACTCCGACCCGTGGGACTTTCTCATAACAAAATACAATGAACCATTTTTGTTTAATAATTGCTTTGCTCCTTCAAACATGGAGTAGATAACTTTCTTTCCCGCTCTTATTGGAGGGTTAATGAAGATGTTATCGAATTTCTCATGAATATTTTGATAAACATCAGATTCTCTTACTTCAAAGTTTGTTAAGCCTAAAGCAGCTAAATTTTGTTTCGCGAGCGCACACGCACGCGTATTAATATCAATCAAGATAAATTTTGAGGTAGGGTAGAAATATCCTAAAACGCCACCAATTGGGCCATATCCACAACCTACATCAAGGTTAAGACCGTAAATTTCTTGCTTTAATAAGACTTTCAAAAAGACATTAGTGCCTTCATCTAAATAGTCTTTACAAAACACTCCATTATCGGTCGTAAAGTTAAAAATTTTGGAGTTAAATTCAAACGAAATGTTCTTAGGATTAGAACTTACATCCGGATTATTTGAAAAATAATGGTCCATTTGATAACCCCCTTAAAATTGAGAAAAACCCACCCCTACATTTGAGGGGTAGGTTAAATTGTAAAGTCAAAAAACTACTTAACTTCGACTTCAGCACCAGCTGCAACAAGAGCTTTCTTGTGTTCTTCAGCTTCGACTGGAGAGATGTGTTCTTTGATTGTTGATGGGCAAGCATCAACTAATTTCTTAGCATCAATTAAGCCTAAACCTGTGATAGCTTGGACTGCTTTGATAACGCCAACTTTTGAAGCGCCGAATGATTTTAAGATTAAGCTAACTTCTGCTGGTCCTTTTGCTGCTTCTTCTTCAACTGGAGCTGCACCAACTGCTACTGGAGCTGCTGCTGTAACACCGAATTCTTCTTCGATTGCTTTTACTAAATCATTTAATTCTAATACTGTCATTTCTTTAACAGCTGCAATGATTTCTTCATTTGTTAATTTTGCCATATTAATTTTCCTCCTAATGGTCTGTTATTGTTTGTCTGCAACAGCCTTAACTGCACATGCAAGATTTCTGACTGGTGCTTGTAATACAGAGAGTAACATAGATAATAAACCTTCTCTGTTTGGAAGTTTTGATAATGCGATAACATCATCTTTTGAAATTACTTTGCCTTCTACGATTGCTGCTTTAATGACTAAATTTTCATGAGTCTTAGCAAACTTAGCGACGATTTTTGCTGCACTAATGGAATCTTCAGAACTGAATAATGCGTTAGGTCCTTCTAAATATTGTTTTGCATCAGAATAACCTAATGAATCTACTGCTCTGTCAACTAATGTATTTTTGTAAACATTCATTTTTGCATTTGATTGTAAAAGTGTTCTCTTTAATTCAGAAATTTCTGAAACCTTTAAACCACGATATTCAGCGATAACAATTGATCCAGAATTTTTGATTAAGTTTGATACTTCTTCAACTACTTGCTTCTTTTGTTCTAATACGTTTTGATTCATTTGGTAGCACCTCCTTCTTTAAAATTTTTGTAAGTATATAGGCATCAATATACAGAGTTTTCCTATTTTTATATTTTAATAGTTACCTCGGCAACCTTATTAAGCCCCTTGGCCGTTGCTGTCTATGGTATATTGGAGCTTTCTTAGTTATTAACGGCCATTAAATGTTAATTTAATAGCTGGGCCCATTGTTGTGTGGATAACACAATTCTTAATGTATTGGCCTTTTACAGATGCTGGTTTGACTTTTAAGATTGTGTCAATAACAGCATTGATGTTGTCTACGATTGTAGCTGTGTCGAATGATACACGAGCGACTGATAAATGGATGTTACCATCTTTATCAACACGGTATTCAACTTTACCTGCTTTAATTTCTTTAATAGCTTGGCCAATGTTCATTGTAACTGTACCAGTCTTTGGGTTTGGCATTAAACCTTTAGGACCTAAGATACGACCCATTTTACCAAGTTCAGCCATCATATCTGGAGTAGCGACGATGACATCGAAATCGAACCAGTTTTCTTTTTGGATTTTTTCAAGCATATCCTTATCGCCAACATAGTCAGCGCCTGCTTCTTTAGCTTCATCTTGTTTATGTGTGATAGCTAAAATTTTCTTTGTTTTTCCGTTTCCGTGTGGGAGAACGATTGTGCCTCTTAATTGTTGATCAGCATATTTTGGATCAACGTTTAGGCGGAATGAAATGTCAACAGTTGCATCAAATTTAACTGTTGAAGTTTCTTTGACTAATGCACATGCTTCTTCTACTGAATATAATTTTGATGAATCAATTTTTTCAGCAGCAGCAACGTACTTCTTACCTTTCTTCATATTTTTCCTCCTTGTGGTACTAGCGGGTTTACCCTTCCACTAATTAGTCTTTGATTGCAATGCCCATGTTACGAGCTGTACCAGCAACAATCTTTTCTGCTGCTTCGACGTCATAGCAATTTAAATCTGGCATTTTGTATTCAGCAATCTTGTGTAATTGAGCTTTGGAAATTGTTCCAACGATTGTGCTCTTTGAATTACTTGAGCCTTTTTTGATTCCAGCTTCTTTCATTAATAATTCAGCAACTGGAGTTGTTTTGATGACATAATCAAATGATTTGTCTTCATAAGCTGTAATGATTACTGGGACTGTTTGTCCTTGTCTGTCTGCAGTCTTTGCATTAAAGTCTGTACAGAACTTTGGCATCATAATACCTGCTGATGCAAGTTTTGGTCCAGGTTTAGCTTGTCCACCTGGGATTTCAAGTTTTACAACTTTTGCGATTTTCTTACTCACGCGACATACCTCCTATTTTAGTTTTAGTCCGTGCTGTGGTAAACGGATTTATTACTTTAGTAATAGAGTCCTTCCACTGCGCAATTTCATGGCACAATTTTCTACTCCCGAAAATAATCCATGCTGAAATAGTATAAACATATTGTATACACTTTTCAATAAGTTTTTAAAAAATTCTTCAAAAATCCACTTTTAAGTGTGAAAAAGAAAAGACCGTCATTAAACGGCCTTGTAATTCAATATTTATTTAATTAGATTTTTTCAACTTCTGCGAATAAGACAGTAACTGGAGTCATTCTACCAAAGAAGTTAACCATAACTGTAACTTCAGCATTTTGTTGATCGATGCTTTCAATAGGTCCTTCAACACCTTCGAATGATCCTGAAAGAATTCTAACAATATCACCGACATTGTAGTTAGTATACATTTCTTCATCGACTTCACCAATTCTCTTTAAGACTGGTTCGATTTGTTCTCTTGTAACAGGGAATGGTTTTGCGTGACCACCACTTGATCCAACGAAGCCTGTGACACCTGGAGTATTTCTAACAATAAACCATGCATCATCAGTCATAATCATTTCAACGAAGATATAACCTGGGTAAAGATTCTTCATCTTTGTTTTGCCTGTAGGTTTACCACTTCTCATGATAGGTACTTCATGTTCTGCGACAACTACTCTAAAAATATAGTTTTCTAAGTTTTGTGTCTTAACTCTGATTTCTAGATTTTCTTTAACTTTGTTTTCATGTCCTGAATATGTGTTAACGACATACCATTGTTTTTCTTCTAAGTTTTTTTCTTCCATATTAATTTAACCCCTTTATCTTATAATAATGTGATGATATTGATAAGTGCTTCTACTTCTTCTTCGGAACTTGAGCTACTTGGCATTTGGTTTTCAAGCATCTTTAATAAATTACTAATTAATAAATCACTTAAAGATAACGCAACCGCGGCGATAATAACTACAATTAAGACGACACCAACAGCTTTAAATAATTCTTTTTTTGTTGGCCATCTAACCATACGTGCTTGTTCTAAGACACCTTTGAAATATCTTTTGATTTTATTCATCGCAATTAATCCTTTCTATTTTGATTCTTTGTGTAATGTTTGTTGATTACATTTAGGGCAGAATTTCTTAAGTTCTAATCTTTGAGAAACTGCATCCTTTTTCTTTGTAGTTGTATAATTTCTTGATAGGCATTTTGAGCATATTAAAATAACTTTTTCTCTCATCTAATTCACCCTCCTATTTAAAAAATTCTAAAAACATTATAAACACATGAAAATAATATCGCAATAGAAAATTTTAATTATTTTTGCTTTTCATATATCTTCTAACTTTTTCTATTCTATTGCTGACTTGTTTTTTATCAATATTTAATTGATCACCTATTTCTTCATAAGAATATCCTTTAACCAATAAAACAATAATGTCATATTCTTTTTCACCAATATCTTTAATATCATCAAGAGTGGTCGATAATGTAGCCAAGGTTGGAGGTTGAGATTCACCTATCGCAGCAAAATTTTCAATCTCTGAATCCACTAATTGACATAATCTTTGATTTTCAAAATCTAAATAATTTTCTCTTGCTACTCTCGCCACTTCTGATTGAAAGGCAAAAATACAATATTGAAAGAATTTACCTTTTGAAACGCAATAGCTGTTAATCGCATTCATAATTGAATTTCTAAGCAGTTGTCTTACATCATCTTTATCATAATTATATGTCTTAAAAAAGTAGTTATATTTGTTTAATATTTTTTGCATTCTTTTCTCAACACTAAAAAAGAGAAGCTCTAAAGCTTCTCTCTCACCTAATTTTATATTATAAATTAATTCTTCATCTTTTATCATTTGATAGGATTCCTCCAGTTATATATCTGCGATAGAAATAAGGCACAAGCAACTGACGCATTAAGTGAATTTACATGTCCAACCATTGGGATTTTAACGACAAAATCGCTATTTTTGAGAAGTAATTTAGATACTCCAAATCCTTCTGATCCAACAATTAAGCAAGTTTTCATATTGTAATCAACTTGGCGATAATCTAATTTAGCTTCACCATCTGAACAGACAATCCAATATCCTGCATCTTTAAGTTTTTGAACAGCTTGATTTAAATTAGTGACCATCGCGCAAGGAACATATTCAATCGCACCGGTTGATACTTTTGCGACTGTTGAATTCAATCTTACTTGTCTATTCGCACCAATAATAACTCCATCTCCACCTAAAGCGTCAACACTTCTTAATATTGCACCTAGATTATGAGGATCTTCAAGTCCGTCCAACATAACAAGTAATGGGTTTTCTTTATGTTCAAGATTTTTAATCATTTCTTCTAAAGTAAGATAATGATATTCTTCAACTTCTGCGACTATTCCTTGATGGTTTTTATCTTTACCAACTAACGCACTTAAAGCATTATTTTGTTTTATTTCATAAGGGATATTCTTTTCTTTTAATAACTTAGATACTCTATCATCTTGAAAAGAAGGACTCATATAAACAATTTTAATAGATTGATTATTTTTTAAAGCATTCGCTAGAGTGTTTTTACCAAAAATATATTCTTTCATATTATAAAATCTTTCTTTCCATTAATTCTTTACGATAAATATCCGCATGTTCGAAGTCTTTTTCACTTCTTGCTTTGTTATATTTATTAAATAAATCTTTATCTTCATCACTTAAGATATGAGTATCAAATACTAAGCCTAAGATTTCTAATTCTTTCTTTAATGTGAAGAATTTAGCTTTTAATTCATCGACAGTTACTTGAGGATTTCTTAAAGCGATATTCGCTTCTTTTACAAGTGCATATAATTCAGTTAAAGCGTTAGGTGTGTTTAAATCATCACATAATGCATCTAAGAACTTATCATGTTCTAAAGAACCATTAAATGAATTAATATCTCCACCTTTTACTTGAATTTGAATCGCAAGTTTTTGATATGTTTGTTCAATCTTATCTAATTCTTTTTTCGCAGAAATAGCTAAATCATCACTGAAGTTAACTGGTGTTCTATAATAAGAATTTACTAAGATATATCTAACAACGTTACCTCCGTAATGGTTAATCATTTCTTTTGCTTGTTTGACATTGCCTAAAGATTTAGACATCTTAACATTATCAATATTGATAAAGCCATTATGCATCCAGTATGTTGCAATCTTATGTCCTTTTAAAGCTTGTTCTTGTGCAATTTCATTTTCATGATGTGGGAATTTTAAATCAAATCCGCCTCCATGAATATCAATTCTTCCACCTGGGATAATTGAATTGATCATAACTACGCATTCAGAATGCCATCCAGGACGTCCTTTTGACCATGGTGAATCAAACTTAATGCCAGTATCTGTTTTCTTCCATAAAGCAAAATCTAATGGAGATTCTTTTTTAGAATTTTCATCAATTCTCGCTCCAACAAGCAAATCATCTTTCTTCATTTTAGATAAGCAACCATAATCATCGATTTTAGAAACTCTAAAATAAACATCGCCATCGACTTCATACGCATAACCTTTTTTTATCAATTCTTCAACGAATTTAATAATTAAATCCATAGTTTCGGTAACACGTGGTTGATAATCAGGCTTTAAAGCGTGAACATTTTCTCTATCTTCTTCAAAAGCAGCAATATATTTTTCTGCGATTTCTTTTTCAGAAATACCTTCTAAAATTGCTTGTTTGATAATCTTATCATCGATATCTGTAAAGTTAGAAATAAATGTTACTTTATATCCTAATTCAATAAATAATCTTCTTAATACATCAAAGACAACTACTGGTCTCATATTTCCAAAGTGAACATAGTTATAAACAGTAGGTCCGCATACATAACAAGTTACTTCACCTTCTCTTAAAGGTTTAAATACTTCTATTTTATTTGATAATGAGTTATATAATTTTACTTCTTTCATATATATTCATCTCCTGCCTTAAATATTATAAAACATTTTGTTTTATTTTACGAATAAATTATTATCTAACCTTTTTGATTATATCCAATGGATCAGAAATAATATATTTTGGATTATATTTTTTTAATAATTCAATATCTCGATATCCATAAGTTACCGCGCATACATCAACTTTTGCGTTACTCGCGACTATCATATCAACATCAGAATCACCAACATAAAGAATTTCTTCTTTATTAAACCCTAAGTCACTTATTAACTTATTTAATGATTCAGGGTTAGGTTTTAAAGGAATATCTTTTCTTTGTCCTCTTATTATTTCAAAATAAGAATCCAATTTTAAATGAGTCAATATATCAATGACATTTTGTTCTACTTTATTCGATAAAACCGCGGTTTTAATATTGTTATTTTCTAATTCTTTTAACAATTCTTCTACATGATCAAAAGGGACGGTATCATCAAGTTGATGAAGCTTATATTGCTTAGAGAATTCTTTAAATAATATCTCTTCTTGTTCTTCACTATGAGGAATATTTTTAATCGCTCTTTTGCATAGGTTTCTAGTTCCTTCACCAATTAACATCTTAGTTTCTTCTTTGGTGTAAGAAATATTATATCCAAGTTCTTTTAAAGCAAAATTAATTCCTTTTTTTAAATCATCTAAAGTATCAATCAATGTTCCATCTAAATCAAATATTACACATTTATACATATTAGTTCTCCATTTTCTTTTTAAAACTATTAGGTAATTCACAAATAATATGAATATCTTTTTTATTTAATGGTTGTTTCATAATCAATTCATATGAATGCAAGTAGAAATTATCATTTTTAGCTTTTGAATTATATAATTTATCATCGATCAAAGGATGACCAATATAAGCCATATGAACTCTAATTTGATGTGTTCTACCTGTGAATAATTTTAATTTAACTAATGTTTTATCTTTTAATATCTTTTCTACTTTATAACTTGTTTTAGATTCTTTTGCCTTTGGTGAATCACTAACTCGATATTTCTTACCATCGTGTCTATCTTTACCAATTGGTGCATCAATAATACCTTCTTTTTTAGTTATCTTACCTTCAACTAACGCTAAATATAATCTTGTTATATCATGGTTTTCTAATTGATGGTTAATTAAACTTTGACTTAAAAAATCCTTACAGAAAATAATAATTCCTGTAGTTAAATAATCTAATCGATGAACGATATATATTTCTTTATTAATATTATTCACATCAAAATAATATTGAATTCTACTTACTAAATTATCTTCATTATTACCATCATCGTGAACTAATAGTCCTTTAGGTTTAGAAACAATAATTAAAGAAGAATCTTCGTATAAAACATCAATATCTTTTTGGATAGATGAATATTTTTTTAATTCTAGTGAATAAAAATCTATAACATCATTAACTTTTACCTTAGTTTCAATATCTACTTGTTTAGAATTTAAATAAGCAAGATGATTAACTCTTATTTCTTCAATCTTACTTTTTCCAACATAAAAAGACTTTAATATCTCTTTAATCGATAATCCATCATGTTCTTTTAAAACTTTATAACTTACTTCTTTAATCATATTAACTCCAATCTATCATTTCTAGATTGTTATTTTTTAAAAATTCATTAATTTTAGAAAATGGTTTACTGCCAAAAAAGCCTCGATATGCCGATAAAGGAGAAGGATGCGCGGAAGTAATAACTTCATGGATAGAATTTGTAATATATTGTTTAAACTTATAAGCATCATTTCCCCATAAAACAAATATCTTTGGTGAAGAATCTTCATTTAATGCTTTAATTACTTCTAAAGTAAATATTTCCCAACCTTTGTTCTTATGAGAATTAGCTTTACCTTCTTCAACACTTAAAACTGTATTTAATAAAAAGACACCTTGTTCCGCCCAAGAGGTTAAATCTCCATCTAATCTATTAACGCCTAGATCATCATTTAATTCTTTATAAATATTAATTAAACTTTTAGGTAGTTTTTTATCCAACGTTGAAAAAGCCAAACCATGGGCTTGATTTTTTTCATGGTAAGGATCTTGTCCGACAATAACTACTTTTATATCGTGAATATCTTTAAAATTGAACGCATTAAAAATAAGTGAATAAGGAGGATAACAAGTAACTTTTTGATATTCCTCATTAACAAACTTCATTAAATTTTTATAATATTCTTTTTGTTCTTCTTGTTTAATTAATTCTTTAAATGTCATATCTATTTTAATAATACTTTCGCGATGAAAAACACTTTTTCATCATTTCTTCCTATTACATTAATTTCTTTATCTTTGGTTTGATAATACAAAGAAAATTCTTCATCTTTCGCTAGCTCATGGACATAATCAATTTGAAATTCATCGATAGTTTGATTATGTAATTCTTTGATATTATTCATAATGAAATCACCATATTTGGTATTGTTTACATGACCATTATGATCTAAATCTAAATACGAAGTTTTACATTCTACTTTAATCGCATCATTTAAATTAAAATCATCTAGCTTTTTAAGTCTTTCTCCAAAAGGCATATCTGGAAGAATAATATTTTTATCTTGAGGTATATCTAATAACTTAATTAATCTTCTAGTATTTAAATCAACAACTACCCATTGAGATGAACCTTTAACTAATAAATCTCCATTCTTATCAAGCATTTCATAATGACGATATATATCAATTTTGCTAGGTTCATTAGTCCAAGTTGTAACGGTGATATTTTCATATTCTGGTAGATTTTTTATTACTTTATATTTTGTTCTTAATACAACCCAGAACTTATTCATCGCGAGTAATTCTTCATATCCATAGCCATAAGAAGAGGCGTTTTTACCTGCGATATCTTGGAATACATCTAAAACAGTAGAAATTAAAACATGGTCAAGACAATCGAAATTACCGATGGTTAAACGATATGTATCTTGAAATTTTCCCATATTTAAATCTCCATACATGTTTCATCATTATCTCTATCAAATGATTCAACCATTGTAAGGCCATAGCCAATTAAATTTGCGAATGCATTAACAATGTAGAAAATAATAATTCCACTTGCGAATATTGCATATGTACGAATGGAAGCAAATTCTTCTGCGAGACTTCCTTCACCATTATATGAACCTATTTGTTGCGCTAAATCAATTACTCCTCTTAAATGTCCAAGAGTAAAAGTATTCATAGTTGCATATTTTAATTCAAATGGTGTTCTTAATGCTTTATTAGGTTCCATCATTTTTACCATAAGATCATATAACTTAAATGAATAAGCAAAGATGATTGTAAATCCTAATGTTAGAAAGATAATACCATTTGTAATCATACAAGCTAAGGAAGAATATTTAGTTAATTTACCATGTCTATTTTCAATAAACATACCTAAGCTTATTAAGAATAACGCAAAAGATGAGAATATTACGCAGATGAAATATACATTGCTAAATGCATTCATCCAGTTGATATTACCGCTGCTATATAAAGAAGTTCTATTAACATTACCAAAGCATAAAAACCAAATAATAATTACAATATTGGCTGCTTTTGAAGCAGTTAAAACAATACCGCCAGTTTTTGTTATAAAATTCTTCTTGCTACAAATAATAACTCCTATTGCCATAGCTAAAATAAAGAAGCAAGCAATTAAATATACATAACTTGAAGCACAAAATGATGTATAGTTATCAAGTCCGGAAGAAGAAGTAATTGAAGAGTTTTTTAAATCAGTTCTTGAGAAAGAAAAATAACTTGCAATTTCTAATATAAATCCAAATAGTCCTAGTATTAGGAAGTATGAAAATCTCATTTTCAATTTTTTCATAAAAAAATCACCTCATAATTTATATAAATTATACAAGGAATAAAATATCACTTCAACAACTTTAAAAATGATGTAAATTTTCTGAAATACACTTTCTTATTATCATCAATTATCAACCTTGATTTTTAAAAAATAAATTCCTATAATTTTCTCACATTAGCAAATAAGAATAAAATAAGTCATCACTTATTTTTCTTGTACTCATTTTTAGAAACGGAGGTAATTATGGATAAATATATTATGTGTATTGATTTTAAATCCTTTTATGCCTCAGTTGAATGCGTTGATAGAAATTTAGATCCTTTTACGACTAAATTAGTAGTCGCAGATAAATCTCATGGTACAGGTTCAATTATTCTAGCCGTATCACCTTATTTAAAATCTTTTGGTGTTCCTTCTAGACTTAGAATATTCGAATTACCAGATATGGATGATATCATTTTTGCCAAGCCTAGAATGTCTAGATATATGGAAGTAGCTTCAAAAGCTATCAAGATATTTTTAAGACATGTTTGTTATGATGATATCCATGTTTATTCTATTGATGAATCATTCATCGATATTACTCATTATCTTCTTGCGAGTAAAAAAAGTCCCATTGAATTTTCTAAAATGATTAAGGATGAAATCTTTGATGAATTAGGTTTAACTACAACTGTTGGTTTAGCTCCAAATATGTTTTTGGCCAAAGTAGCCTTAGATGTGGAATCAAAACATGTCGAAAATGGGATTGCTTATTGGACATATGACGATGTTAAAAACAAATTGCAAAAAGTTACACCTCTCCATAAGATTTGGTCCATTGGTCCTGCGATGGAAGCAAAATTAAATAAATTAGGTATCTACACATTAAAAGATGTCGCAGATTTACCTAAAGAATATTTTGTCTCTAAATTTGGTGTTATTGGAGGAGAACTCTACGATCATGCCAATGGCATTGATACAACTGATATTAGAGAAAAATATGTTCCTTCCAATCACTCTATCACAAGTGGTCAGGTATTAATGAAAGATTATTCTTATAAAGATATTCCTTTATTAATCCGTGAGATGAGCGATGATTTATTATTTAGATTAAGAAAAGAAGGCAAATTAGCGAGAAAAGTAGGACTTTATATTGGATATTCAAAAGAAATCCACGGAGGTTTTGCAACTAAAAAACAACTTATTAATTACTCTGATGATAATGATGAAATATATAACGCATTACTTGTTTTATTTAATGAAAATATAAAGGATTATCCGATTAGAAGAATCTCATTATCGTTAGATGAATTAATATCGTCTCCTTATTATAGGCCTAACTTGCTTAGTGATATTTCTTCTCAAGAAAAGAAAAGGTCTTTAAATAATACCATTGACGCGATTAAAGAAAAATATGGTATGAACGCAATTATCCGTGTTGATCAATTACTAGAAAATTCCACAATCATCGATAGACATAGTAAAATTGGAGGACACGCAAAATGAGAAAGAAATTAGTTAAAGAAGAAAAATCATCTCAAAGAGGGATGAAGAAATACCAACCTTATGATGCTTTAGAAGGTTTTAGTGAAGTAATTGAAAATACAATGAAGGAAGCAACATTCATTGATAAACCTATTTTAAGTGAAGAACAAGAATTAGAAATTAATGATAAGTTATTATCTTACAATCACGATAATGTCAAAGTAAAATATTATTCACTTGGTGAGATAAAGGAAGTTGAAGGCATTATTAATAGCATTGATTATTTAAATAAAAAATTAAAGATTAGCAATACCACTATTTTTCTTACAAATTTACTCGATATTCAATTTATTAATTAAAATTTAAACTAATTATTGTATAATAATTTTGGTGATAAAAATGGAAGTTAAATCTTATAAAAAAGATGCGTTTTATTCTTACGCGTTAGGAGCGTTTCCTACAATTGAATTATTAAAAAATAGACCTGAAGATGTATTAAAAATCGTTGTTCATACTTCTTTTACAAACAAAGATGCATTAAATCTCATCAATGAATTAAGAGGAAGAACAGAGATTGAATACAATGATAAATTAATCAATAAATTATCTCCAAAAGGTAATTGTTATGTTATTGGTATATTCAAAAAATATTATACAAAGTTAGAATCTAAAGATCACATTGTCTTAGTCAATCCTTCAGATATGGGTAATTTAGGTACAATTATCCGTTCTAGTTTAGGTTTTGGTATTAATAATATCGCGATAATAAAACCTGGCGTTGATATCTTTGATCCAAAAGTTATTAGAGCTTCAATGGGTGCGATATTTTCAATAAATATCTCTTATTTCCCTACTTATGAAGATTATTGCCAAGCTTTTAAAGATCATGAAAAAAGAACATTTATGCTTCAAGCTAAAAAGACATTACAAGAAACAACTTTTTCTAAAGACAAACTAACATCTTTAGTATTTGGTAATGAAGCAACAGGTTTAGATCATTCATTATTAGATGAAAATAGTATTATTATTTCCCATAGTAATAAGATCGATTCATTAAATTTACCTTCTTCACTTGCGATTGCTTTATACGAATTCAATAAGCAAAAAGGTAAAAATTAAGTTAAAATAAGCAATTTTGAGCGTTTATATCTTTGATATAAATGCTTTTTTCTTGAAAATCAATAATATATACTATATTATTTTTAAGAAAGGAAAATTTAACAATGAAAAAATTACTAAAATTTCTCGGTATCGGTTTATTTTCTAACCGCAAATTAATTGATGAATCAGAAGAACATTCATATATATCAGCTTTTGTTATATTATTTATCTCTTTAATTATATCTTTATTACCAATATTCGTCAGTGTTATGAACACTCACGGGGGAGCATTAGTCACTGCTTCTACTAATGGAGGTATGGATAATACATTAACAGTATTCTCTAAATATCTTTCTGATAATAAAGATTCAGTAAATTTAAAGATTGATGAAAATGGTAAAGTTGATGTTGATAATTCACACTTCGCAGATGGTTCAAAAGAATATGTAGTCTACATCAAGCAACCAGTTGATGGTGTTGACACTGATAAAGAAGTTCTTGCAGTTAGAATTTGTTCAAACGATCAAGCAGCAACTTGGCAAAAACATTATGCAGAAGGTAAACATTCTACAGAAGATGTAGTAAGTGAAACTCCTAGATCATATTTAATTATTACTGAAGATAACTTATATTTAGGTTCTTATTTAAATACTGCGAAAAATACATTAAGTGAAGATAAATTATCAATCACTACTCAAGCATCATTAAATAATTCACTTACAGGTTTCCACGCAAACGCAAAAGGAACTGACTTCACTACTTTATATGGTGATGGTTATACTAGCGCAACTACTAACTGGGCTAATTTCTTAACACTTGAATATAACACAGTTAAGTACAATACATTATGGGTTAACTTAGGTATCTTACTTGGTATCAATGCAGGTATCGTATTAATTGTTTCATTACTCTTAATGATTTTAACAAGATTAAAATCTTCTCAAGGTGTAAGACTCAATTATCCTCAAGCATTCAAAGTTATTTGTTTCGCAAGCTTATCTCCAGCGATTATTGGTATGGCATTAGGTTTCTTCATTACAATGTTCGCACAAATCGGATTCGTATTATGTTTAGGCTTAAGATCAACATTCTTAAGTATGAAAGCTTCAAGACCAGAAAGCGAATAACATTAACAAGAAGTTCACAATATGTGAGCTTCTTTTTTTTGTAAATTAAAAGCCATAGTTTTAACTATGCTAATTTTTATTTTCTTTCGACCCCATAGGATTTAAGAGTTTTTACTTGTTTTTTTATACTATTCTCATAAACCCTATAAGTTTTAAGAAAGGCAAAAGAAAAGAAGGCATTTTATTGCCTTCTTAGTGTTTAACATTTATTAATTATCTTACTTTCTTACCAATTGCGTAATAAGTAACATTTGGTAATTTAAGTGGATTTAATACTGCTTTACCATCAAATACAGTAGGATGTTTCATATATTCACAGATTTGTTCATCTGTTAAATTCTTGAATTCTTCTGAATCATTTAAGAAGATTGCATAATCACATGTTCTTAATGCTTCTTCTAATGTGATTGCATAAGTTAAATGTTGATCAGATTTCATCTTCTTTCTAAATGCTGCCGCGGTTGTAGGAACTGAATCGTATGCGACAACCTTTGCATCTTCAGAAAGTAATTTTTCAACAACTTTAAATGCTGGAGATTCTCTAATATCTTCTGCATTACCTTTATAAGATAAGCCTAATACAGCGAACTTTCTACCTGCACATCCACTTGTAACTTCACTGATTTTGTTAACTAATGCATCTGGACGTTCATCATTTACTTTATAAGCTGCATTAACAATTGATAATTTAACGCTATTCTCTTTTGCGAGTTCTTGTAATACTCTAGTATCTTGTGGAATACCAGGGCCACCAAAGCCAACGCCTGAAGATAAATACTTATTACCAATTCTTTGGTCTAAACCAATACCAAAGCTAACTTGTTGAATATCTGCGCCAACTTTATCGCATAAGTCTGCGATTTCATTGATATATGAAAGTTTAACTGCGAGATAAGCATTCGCTGCATATTTAATTAATTCTGCAGATTCAGGTGAAACGAATAATAATGGAGCATCAAAGCCTCTATATAATTCTTTCATAACGTTCTTTGCGTTGTTTGTAGAAACACCAACAACAATTCTTGCAGGTGTTAACATATCTTTCATCGCAGTACCTTGTGATAAGAATTCTGGGTTAGAAACAACATCAACTTTGAATTTGTGTTCTAAGCAAGTTTCCATATATTCTTTCATCGCTCTATTTGTACCAACTGGAACTGTTGTTCTTAAAATAACAGTAACATCTTGATTGATATATTTACATGCTTCTTTTGCAACTGCATATAAAGGAGCCATATCTAATTGACCTGGTTCACTTTCTTTTAATTCAATACATAACATTAAGCAGTTTGCATCATAAATTGAATCACGGTATTCAGATGTAAAACGGATATTAACATCATTCTTAGCGAGTATTTCTTCTAATTTATATTCATTCTTTACTACTTCGTTTCTTCTTAATGCTGCAATCTTCTTCTTATCAGAATCAAGGGCAAATACTTGATGTCCTTTTTCTGCGAAGCCGACAGTATTAACAAGTCCGACAAAATCCATTCCAATAATTGTAATTTTCATTCTTTAATTACCTCCAATTATTTTTTTGCATAATCATTATGCCATAATGTAAGTTTTATCTCAAATTAAGAGCGCTTACATGACATCAAGATTTTGAAAAATCTTATTATTTTCTTAATAAAGACTATTTAAAAAGCAAAAATATCCACATATATAATATAACAAATCAAAATAATTTACAAGATGGCAATTTTTGTTAAAAAGTACAAAAGTGCCTATTTTGTTACTTATAACTTTATATTAATTTTATTTATAGTTAATAAAATCGTGAAAATTAATTTTAATTAAGTTATATTTATTATTGATTGGAGATTAATGCCATGGAATATAAAGAATGGAACAATTTAAAGAAAATAGTTGATGAAAAGAACAAATTCACACCTTGTTTTGAATATGAAAATAAAGATCGTTTCTATATTGAACCTTCGTTTTATTTACAATTACAAGGAGTAAAACTTCATTATGAAGATAGATATGATGATGTTATAAAAGAAATGGAAAAAGTTGTTAAAGAAAACCATTTAGTTGTTTTTGAAGCAGATGAAGAAAGCCAAATAACTTTTGTTGATGATGCAATATATTTAACAATCCAAGATGTATTAAATAGATTAAGAATCTTCATTGAAGATAAATCTAGAGGTTCTGATTATGGGGATTAATAAATATCTTGCCAGCGTTGATTTAGATGCGACATTATTAAAAGATGATAAAACTATCTCAGAATATTCAAAAAATTATATAAAAAAATTTGTCGAAGATGGCAATTATTTTGTAATAAACACTGGTCGTCCTTTTCAAAGCGCGATTGATTTTTTAAAAATGTTAGGAATAAATCAACCAGTTATTGTTAATAATGGAGGTGCGATTGTTTATTTTGATGAAGCATATACCAAAGTTATTGATTATAAAGTCTTTTCAATGGATATAAATATTGTTAAAGAATTTAATAAAGAAGTTAAGCCTTATTTAAATACTGCATTGATCACTTCTTTATTTAATATATATAGTTATGATTTCTCTTTATGTCCTTTTTGGGTATTGCATGAAAGTAATTTTGTTAAATTCATTGAAGGAGATGTAGCTACATTATTAAATCATGAGCCTATAAGAAGCGAATATTATGTAAAAGAAGCATATATTAATGAATTTTTAAATGTTTTAGAAAAATATAAATCTTATTTTAATATCATCGACTGGGGTAATCATGAAGGTGATGTTCATTCATTTGAAGTCACTTCTAAAAATGGTAATAAAGGCGATACAATGCTATATTTAGCTTCAAGTCTCAATATACCTACTTCCAACATATTCTCTTTTGGTGATCAATTAAACGATTTAGATATGATTGAAAAAGCCGGAGATGGGGTCGCGATGATTAACGCAAGAGATGAAGTAAAAGCCAAAGCAAAAAGCATTACTAGATATTCTAATAATGAAGATGGTGTTGTTAATTATTTAATTGAAGCATTAAAGAATCGAATTTAATTTATCTAATACTTCTTTATCCTTAATAGCCCCAATATTAGCTTGGATATTTAATTTACAACCATTATAAATACTTAAACATAAATCATGCGCGGTAGAAGAATCAGAAACAACATTCTTATTACCGATTAAACAAAGTCTAGAAGAAATTTCTTCTAGCTTTTTTGTTTCCATATATAAGTTATAAGGAACCATCGCTGCATCAATACTCTCTAAAGCGATTTTTTCTTCATCTTTACTTCTATATGCATCCATCAATTTAGAAAAACAAGTAGAATCTTCATCCATTAGCTTCTTCGCATTTAAATCAATTTCGTTAATTTTATTAATCAATTCTTCAATTTCTTTGCTTACTTCTTCATATCCTTTTTTATTCAATGTAAAATTGCATACCATTAAATCAAGATTGCACGCTAAAGAAAGGACTAATCCTAAAACAGATCCACCTCCAGGAGTAGAAGTTTTACTTCCTACTTTAGTTAGATATTCACTTACTTTTAAATCGAGAAATGACATAAAATTACCTCCAACGAAATATTACTAGTAATATTTATACCAAATTAACCACTTTTTTACACGCAAAAATAAATACAGTTGTAAAAATAAATATAAAAATATATAATTATACCGTTAATTGAAAGGAGATTTACAAGATGAAAACAAAATATTCACGCATTTCTCTTATGATTATGGGATTATCATTATTAAGTGCAATATTCTTTTTACTAGTACCAACAGTATATATTGTGCAACAAAATAAAGCAGTAATGGGATATACAACAGTTTTTGGAGGTCACTGCTGGAACTTCTCTTCCACAAATAGCACAGTCTATTTTCATCCATCAACAGGAGGCATTGTTACTTTCTGTTTAGCGATTGCTTCATTACCAATCATCGCACTATTTGGTAAAAACAATAAATCACCATACTTCTTCAGTTTCGCATTGAACGCAGCAGTATTCGTATTATGTTTCTTCCAAGCATCATTCTTTATTGGTGTTAATCGCGATGTATATCGTTTACCAGTCACTTATTCAGTAAACTTTGTTGGCGCATATCTAGTTATGGTTACATCTTTCTTAGGTGGTGCAGCTTCACTAGTTGGTTTATTCTATAAGCCTAATAAAAGATATTAATTTTAAGAGGTCTAAGACCTCTTTTATTTTGCCTTTAACAATGTTATATTTTATCTAACTTAATTTTATGATAAAATTAATCAGGTGATGTTATGGAAAAAGATACTTCTTTAAACAACTATATAAAATCTTTACAAACCGAAATTAAAACTTCATCTATTTTTAATATTGATTTACAATCAAATGATTATTTAAGAATTATGGAAGATGATTTCCTTCATCTTTTTGATGTGTTAAAAAAAGATTTACCATTGGTGTTTGTATCTTTGCCTAACTTTGATAATACCTCGATTAATAATTACCGTAAAAGTGATAAATACGCTTTAAATAATGTATTTACA
>CAVFKD010000012.1:0-43432 GCA_963623095.1 bacterium
ACGATTCTCTTTTTTGTTAAGTTCTTTAAGAATAAATAATATTAAGATTAAAACTATAAAATCCTAAAATAAAATTTAATTAGTTAATTCTTGAAAAGGCTTTCAACAAATTAGTATTTATTTTTAAATAAAAATAATTAAAATATCATTTGTTAAAAGAGGTATTAGTATTATGGGTTTTATTAAGAAATTATTTAAACCAATTGATTTAACAAAAGGTACAATATGGAAAAATATTGTTTTCTTTTCATTGCCTATTTTACTCAGTTATATATTTCAACAAATTTATACAATCGCGGATGCTTCTATATGTGGACAATATTTAAATGCGAATGAAGTTGCCGGTGTTAATAATACCGGTAATATTACTTTTATTGTTTTGCAATTTGCTTTTGGTTGTACGGCAGGATTTTCTGTTGTTACTTCTAAAGCGGTGGGATGTAAAGATAATGAAGGAATAAGAAAATCTTTAGCGATGCAAATTAAATTATCTTTCTATGTAACAATTATTTTAACTATAATCGCGATATTAACTATTAATCCATTACTTCAATTAATCGGATTAACACCAAGTGATAATCCTACTCAACAAGAGATTTATCAATCTGCATATTTATATATATTAGTTATCTTTATTGGTACATTCGCTCAAATATTTTATAACCTTATATGTTCATTTTTAAGAAGTGTTGGTGATTCTTTAAATCCATTATTATTCTTAATATTTTCTACTGTATTAAATATTGGATTAGATATTTTATTTATTACTGCATTTAAATGGGGAGTAATAGGGGCTGCCGTAGCGACTGTTATTGCCCAAGCTATCTCCGCGGTAGGATGTTTTGGATTTACATTTATCCATTATAAAGAATATCGTTTACATTTAAATGATTTTAAAATTGATGTTAAATCTGCGTTTAATCATTTGAAATTAGGTTTACCTTTAGCGTTCCAATTTTCTATTCTTGCAATTGGATTAATTGTTATGCAGGGAGCAATTGTTAAATTTGATACATCTATTGATGGAGTAGTTATTCAATCTTATGCACAAAATGGATTTGGCGCTGCAACAAAATTAAATAACTTCTTAATGTGTCCTTTTTCCGCACTTGGAACTGCAATGCTATCCTATTGTGGACAAAACCTTGGCGCAGGAAAGATAAAAAGAATTAAAAATGGTGTTTCTCAAGCATTTATTATTATGCTTATTGAATATGTAATATTCGCAGGTATTGGATTGTTATTAACAATCAATGGCGCTTATATGTATATATTCTATTCACCTGATAAGATTAATGAAGCAACTATACATTTTGGCAATGTTTATTTATATTGTGACTTATCTTTATACTTCATTCTTGGTGCATTATTTATTTTAAGAAATTCCTTACAAGGTATCGGTAAAGCTTTATTCCCATTTCTCGCAGGTATTGGAGAATTAGTCGCAAGAACTTTAATTTGTTTAATCTTACCTCCATTATTAAATGGTGGACAAGTTAATATTTACGCGAATAATGCTTCTTTAATCGGTCTTAGTTTCGCAGATCCTTTAGCCTGGACTTTCGCAGTAAGTTGTATGATTTATGGCATGATTAAATACATATATAAAGCAAAAGAACTTCCTGATGATGAAGTTATTAAAGAAAATTAGTATAATATAGATGGTGATTTTATGAAAGATATATTATATTGCCCAGTTTGCAAAAATAAATTAGTTAAAGAAGATAGAACTTACAAATGCTTAAATAATCATTCTTATGATATTTCTAAAAAGGGATATGTGAATTTATTACTCGCTAATCAACACCATTCAGAAAATTCCGGTGATGAAAAAGATATGATTATAGCAAGAAGAGATTTCTTAAATACCGGAAAATACGATATTTTAAGAAATAATGTCTTATCTTTAATTGAAGAATTGTTAAAAGATTATAAACAAATATCTATTGGTGATTTAGGATGTGGAGAAGGTTATTATACAACCTATTGGCATAGTGAATTATCCAAATGCTTTAATACTTCAACTATTGGATTAGATTTATCCAAAGAAGCAATTAATCAATGCTCAATTAGAAAGAATGCTTTAAAACTTGAAGATATTATCTTTGTCATTGGTAATTTAAATTATTTACCATTCTTAGATGAATCATTAACTTTAATTATTAATAGCTTTGCAAAAATAGATGAAAAAGAATTTTTAAGAGTATTATCTAAAGATGGTTATTATTTAAGAATTCTTCCAGGTGCTTCTCATTTATTACAAATGAAAGAAGTACTTTATAAACAAGTTAGATTAAATGAAGATAAAGATGAAGATATCGAAGGATTTGAATTTATTAAGAAAGTAGAATTTGAAGATAACATTTCTTTAAATAATAAAGAGATTAATGATTTATTTAAAATGACTCCTTATTATTATAAATCTCCAGTTGATGGAGTAAATAAGTTAACTTCAATGGAATCTTTAGATACTAAAATAGCATTTAAAATATTAGTGTATAAGAAAAAATAACAAGGTCACCCTTGTTATTTTTTTACATGTTCTTGATAGTGTTTTTTGATACAAGCAAATGTTTCATCAGATAAATCGTGTTCAATTTTACAAGCATCTTGAGCGGCAACTTCATCTGAAACACCTAATTGCTTTAATAAAGTAGTTAATACTTCATGTCTTTCTAAAATAGCGCTTGCGATTTTATATCCGGAATCAGTTAATGTAATGAAACCAGAATCATCGACTTTAATATAATCATTTTCTCTTAACTTTTTCATTGCGACGCTGACAGAAGGCTTAGAAAAATTTAATTCGTGTGCGATATCAATTGATCTAACAAAACCTTTTTCATGTTGAATGATAAGAATTCTTTCTAAATAATCTTCCGCGGATTCATAAATGTTCATATTTAACACCTCTTTTTTTAATTTTAGCACGAACTAACTCAATTGAAAAGAATAAAAATGTTAGTTTTTACTAACTTTATAGTTGCAATAGATTTTATACATAGGTATAATATTCACAGTTAGAAAACACTAACCAAGAAAGGAAATGATATTATGCCACTTATTTTAGCTCCATTAAATAAACCAATGAAGGTTGTTAAATTAATGCTTGATGAAAAAACTAAGAAACATTTTGAAAACTTAGGCTTAGGTGTTAATTCATCAATTGAAGTTATTTCATCATGTGGAGGCAATGTTATTATCTTAGTAAAAGAAAGTCGTATCGCACTTGACAAAGATATAGCAAGTAAAATATTTGTTGCATAAGGTAGCTAATTATGGAAAAGAAATTAAGCGAATTTATGATTGGTGAAGTCGGTGTCATTACTAAGGTTGATGGAGAAGGCCGTTTAAGAAGAAGACTTTTTGATATGGGTGTTACTCCAGGAGCAAAAGTTACTTTAGTAAAGAAAGCACCACTTGGTGATCCAATCGAAGTTACAATCAGAAACTATGAATTAACTTTAAGAAAAACAGAAGCGGAACTTGTAACTTTAAAAATTGAGGAGGGTGAAAATTAATATGAAAAGATTTGCACTCGCAGGTAACCCAAACTGTGGTAAAACTACATTGTTTAATGCCTTAACGGGTTCAACTGCACACGTTGGTAACTGGCCAGGTGTCACTGTTGATAAAAAAGAAGGCGTTTATAAAAAAGGTAAGGAACATGTAGCGATTATTGACTTACCTGGTATTTATTCTTTATCACCTTATACAGATGAAGAAATTATTTCAAGAAATTATGTTCTTGATGAAAAACCAGATTGTATCATCAATATCGTTGACGCAACTAACCTTGAAAGAAACTTATACTTAACTACTCAATTAATGGAAATTGATGTTCCAATGATTATTGCACTTAATATGTGTGATGTCCTTGAAAAAAATAATGATTCTATTGATGAACAAGCTTTATCAAAAGAATTAGGACTTCCAGTAGTTAAAATCTCTGCATTAAAGAATGAAAACTTAAATACTTTAATGGATGAAGCAATTAAAGCTAGTGAAGAAGCTAGAAAAGGAACAACAATTCTTGAATCAACAACTTTAAATAAAGTTATTAACGAATGCAAAGAAGCATTTGAAAAGAAGAATGTAGCAAATCCTTTATTCCATGCAGTTAAACTTGTTGAACTTGATGAAGTAGAAGTTAAAAATCATGAAGATTATGTTTCAATCGTTAATTCTTATAAAGAAACATATAACGATGAAGTATTTGGAAATGACTTTGAAGCAATCATCGCAGATGCTAGATATAAATACATCTCTGCACATTTCTCAACTAGTGTTACAAAACATGAAGAAGAGAAAAATGAAGATGGTAGTAAGAAATTAACTCTTTCAGATAAGATTGATAAAGTATTAACTAATAAATGGGCAGGTATTCCTATTTTCTTAGTAATTTTATTCTTAGTATTCCATTTTACATTCTCAGAAAATTTATTCTGGGCAGGATCTGGAATTGAATCTTATTCATTTGAAGGTTCAATATTTGAAGGATTAATCTGGCATGAAGGTGGCATTAATTCTTTAGGTGTTATTTTACAATCATTAGTTACTAACTTCACTGATTGGCTATCCTCTTTAGCGGCAATGGGCCTATCAGAAGCACCTAACTGGGTACAAGGATTCTTAGTTGATGGCTGTTTAGCAGGTGTCTTCGCGGTATTATCATTCGTACCTCAAATCTTATTATTATTCTTATTCTTCTCAATTATGGAAGATACAGGTTATATGGCTAGAGTTGCCTTTATCTTAGATAGAATCTTCCGTAAATTTGGTTTATCAGGTAGATCATTTATTCCTATGATTATGGGATTTGGTTGTTCTGTTCCTGCGATGATCAATACTCGTACTCTTGCAGATGATAAAGAAAAAGTCGCAACAGTCAGAGTTATTCCATTCTTCTCATGTGGAGCTAAATTACCTATCTTAACTGCAATTGCAGGTGGTATTGCAGAACGCTTTGGCTTCACCAATGTCGATATTATCACTTATTCAATGTATTTAGTTGGTATGGTTACTGCAATTGTCGCGGTTATCGTTATGAGAAAGACTGAATTAAGCGGTGATGTTCCTCCATTTATTATGGAACTTCCTGCATATCATTTACCTCAATTTAAATCATTAATGATTCACTTATGGGATAAATTAAAACACTTCATTAAGAAGGCATTTACAATTATTTTATTATCTACAATTATTATTTGGTTCTTATCTTCATTCCAATGCAATTGGCACATGTGCCCTGAATTATTAAATGAAGAAGGTGACTTTGTTTGCTACGATATTTCAAAATCAATCTTAGCGGCAATTGGTCAATTAGTACAACCATTATTTACTCCATTAGGATTTGGTTCACAACTTGGTGCATATGGTTGGGTATTCGCAGTCGCAGCAATTACTGGTTTAATTGCAAAAGAAAACGTTATTGCAACATTTGGTGTTCTTTCTGCAACTATCTACATGGTATCTCATGCAACTGCTGGATTCGTTCCTGCAGAAATCGCTGGAATTATTGATGATGAATCAGGTGTTAGCGCAGTTGTTAATATGATTGAAGCAACAGATATTTCCTGGGCTGGACTTATTTCATTCATTGTCTTCAATATGACAACTATTCCTTGCTTCGCTGCAGTCGCTACTGCAAAAGGTGAATTAACTAAAAAAGGCTTCAAGAAAACAATATTCTTCTGGCTTGGTGTTAGCTACTTAACTGCAACAATTGTATTCTTATTCTTATTACCAATGGCACAAGGTGGAGCTTATTGGTGGAGTGAAATCATTGTAGTAGCGTTAATTGCTTGTATCTTTGGATTCGTATATTTATACAATCATCATGATTTATTAAATAGATTTAAGAAAGAAGCAAAATAAATATGACTCTTATTGAAATAATAGTTATAATTGCAACTTTAACATTTGTCTTAGGATATATTGGTACTTTAATTTATAAAAGAATGCATAATATTCCTACTGGCGATTGCTCGGTATGCAAAAAGAGAATGAACAAAATGGTTAAAAAGTTACAAAAAGATTATCATAAACAAAATAAATCATCTTGTTCTGATACTTCTAACTGTTCTTGTTCAAATAAGTAATTTACAACGTCTCATCGAAAGGTGAGGCGTTTTATTTACAAATGTGGTCAATTAAGATAATATTTAATTAGGAAGTGAAAGTATGAATATATTTTATTGTTGCTGTGTCTTATTTGTAGTTGGTGCCTGCGGGGGATGGGTTTTAGAACTATTCTATCGAAGATTTGTTTCTTCTCATAAATGGATTAACCCTGGTTTCTTAGTAGGCCCATGTTTACCTTTATATGGATTTGGCGTAACATTCTTATTTTTAATATCCTATGTATTACATTTTGATACATGGTTTAATTTACCTAGTTATGTTAATGATATTATAGTTATTGTAATTATGTCTATTACGATGACACTTGTTGAATATATCGCAGGTATTATCTTTATCAAAGGCATGGGAATTAAATTATGGGATTATTCTACTAGATGGGGAAATATCCAAGGAATTATTTGTCCTTTATTTTCTTTAATATGGTCTATTATCGCAATTGCATTTTATTATTTATTTAGACAACCTTGTTATTATTTAATATCTTGGTTTTCTGATGAAACTGCATCAAATGTATGGTTCCCATTTGTTCTTGGAATGATATATGGCATATTTGTTGTTGATCTATGTTATTCAAGTCAACTTACTCATAGAATTACTAAGTTCGCAAAAGAGAAACATATTGTTGTTAAATTTGAAGAATTTAAAATGCAAGTTAGATTGGCAAATGATAAAGCTAAAGAAAAGATTCACTTTGTCCTCGCTTTATCTTCATCAACTCCTTTAAAAGAACATCTTGAAAACTATATTAATAACGTTAAAGAAAAAATTAACGATATCAAAAATAAAGATTCAAATGAAAAGTAATACCGCGGGGTATTACTTTTTTAATTGTTCAAAAGATATTTAATCTCATTTATTAATTTTGTCGCAAATAATGTATAACTTTTGCGAAAAATCATCAAACTTTATGAGAATAATTTAGAATTCAATTGAGTCTATACTTGGGGCAATGGAAGTTGCCCCAATAGAATCAATTAATAATCCACATGTGGCAGTGTAAGTTACTTTATTAACAACGCCAGAATATTTAAAGACAGTTGTATTTCCATCAAATAAAGTTCTGAATGTACTATTAGAGATTTGATATAAATAAATTGTATCGGAACCATTATCACCAGGACCATCGCTGTCTTCTTCTTCCCAGTTATAAGTTGCATAGATAGTTTTGATGAAATTATTATGATTAATTGAACTTGAGGTTAAAGTATTAATATGGTCATCATCTATTCCATAAATTTTAACATTATTAATATAAATTGTATAATTTGTGTGATTACCTGATTTTTCTTCTAGTTCATGCGCTGATTCAGCAAAAGCATCTTGTAATGAAGATAAGAATGAATCATCAAATGTATATTTTTCTTTAGTAACTGTTTTATCAACTGTTTTAGAACCACCAGTAGTTTCAACTTTAATAGATCCTTTTAAAGCTTCACCTTTATTCGCACTTAAGGATGGAGTACATGTTAATCTTTCAACAAAGTCGATTGTAATACCCGCAGTAACATTTGGATTAATAGTACTTGATAAAATTAATCTTAATTGTTTTGTAAAAACTTTATTACAAGTAATGGTGATTGTTTGGGTTGAGAATGTATGGACAATGGTTAAAGCATCATCTGTTTTGTTGTATGATACATCATTGTTTTCATTATCAACTAGCTTTAAGTTAATTGTATCGTTATTGACACTTGGATCAATTGTATAAGTGAATGTTCTAGTGCCATAATTTCCTTCGTTAGATGCAGCTTTTTCAATGACTTTAATACCATTTTCAATAATAGAGTAATTAGTATTATCGTCTTTGTTTTCGTTATTGTTAATAGTTGGAGAGTCTGCTTGAACTTTCTTTCTTAAATTAATTCCAACAAACGCGGCACTACCAAATAATGTAGTGATTGATAGACCAATAATAAGGCCTTTTTTAAGTTGTTTCTTCATATATTATACCTCCTTATAAATTGAATAATTTTTGAAAAAACTCGATGATTTTATTAAAAAAATCAATGAAAAATTGGATGAATGCATTTGGCTTTGAAATAACATTAATCTCAAATGATATGTAGAGTTTTTTTGAATTATATTTAGTTAATACCATCCTTGTTTCATAACTGCCTATTTGATCAAAACTTGATGAATAGGTAGTTGTAATAAATTGGATATCTTCAAAGATATCATTATCTAATTTGTTTTCTTTTATTAATTGATTAACTATTTCTGATGGAGATTTTAAATTGCCTTGATATACATCGATACTTTCTAAATTTTTAAAATAAACATCACCGATACCATCTAAAATTTGTACGCTAAAAGGATAGTGAGTTTCATTTAAATAATAATCGTATGCGACTAAATCAAATTCTTTTAAACCAACTTCGTTTAATGGTGAATTATCTTGGATTATTATTTTTGTTTCTTTAATTCCTGAACCATTTGAATCATCAATTTTGAAATAATCTAATAATTCCTCTTTCTTAGTTATTTCATATTGATACAATTCGATATATGTTGGACCTTCAATTTTAGGTGCAACATCATCAATGATTTCTAATTGAATATCATATGTTTCTTTGTTGTGTAAACTATCTTCCAATGTGAATGATAGTTTATTTTTTTTAAATAATTCAGGTTTATAATTTTGATATTTTGAATCTAACTTTATTATTCCATCAGTGTAATCAAAAATAGAGATATACTTAGTTAGATCAATAAACCCTCCTTGATCTAATTCAGTATAAGATATTTTGATATAATCTCCATTTTTGATAAATGGTGCTTCATTGTCTATTATTGTTACTTTGATTGATATTTCTTCTTTGTCGTTATTTTTATTATACAATAATGCAATGATTTCATGATTCCCATAATCATGTAACAAGACGCTTTGTCTATACTCATCTAACACAACCTCGTATCGGTCCACTTTGTTTACTGGATAGTTTAACTTAATATATTCTTCAATGATATCATTTGTTGAAGGAGGATTTGGATAAGAAACAGTTTTAGAATATAAGTGATTATTTGAAATGAGGGGAGCTATAATTAAATTTGTTAATGGTTTAAAGTTTCTTATCTCATTGTATGAAGGATTAATTCTTTGACTTATTGTAGGAATATTAGGAAAGGTAGAACATAATAACGTTATTGCAATTAGGAACTTCATACATTTTCCTCCTCTAAATATATCTTTTGCGAGTTTTTAATAAAAATCCTAAAAAATATTTTTAATTTTTTTTCTAACATTAAAAAAACTAGTAAAAATGCTTTTTTTTATCTATGAATATTTGAAAATAAATTATATAATTTATAAAGACTTTAATTTATGGAGGCACTTATGGAAGAATTTAAAACCATTAGAGAATTATATGAAGCTGTTAATTACGGTGATCAAATGATGTTAGACCAAATTAACGAAATTGAATTAGAAGGTTGGATTAAAACAAATAGAGATAATGGATCAATCGGATTTATTGAATTAAACGATGGTACTTATTTTAAAAATGCCCAACTTGTTTATAATAATGAACTTGCAAATCACGATGCTGTATCACATTATCTTACTGGTAGCGCGATTGATGTCAAAGGTAAATTTGTATTAACACCAAATGGAAAACAACCATTTGAAATTCAAGTTACATCAATTGAACTTGAAGGTGATGTTGATCCTTCTTTCCCTTTACAAAAGAAGAGACATTCTTTTGAATATTTAAGAGAAATCGCTCATTTAAGACCAAGAACAAATACATTTAATGCTGTATTTAGATTAAGAAGTGTTTTATCAATGGGTATTCACGAATTCTTCCAAAATCAAGGATTCGTTTATGTTCATACACCTATCTTAACTGGTATTACTTGTGAAGGTGATGATATGTTCCATGTCACAACTAACGACAAAGATCCAGATGCATATTTTGGTAAGAAAACATTATTATCAGGTTCAGGTCAAATCCATGTAGAAGCTTTTGCAATGGCATTTAGAGATGTTTATACATTTGGCCCTACATTTAGAAGTGAAAAATCAAATACTAGATCACACGCGGCAGAATTCTGGATGATTGAACCAGAAATTGCTTTCGCAGATTTAGATGATGATATGTCTTTAATTGAAGATTGTGTTGTCTATTGCATTCAATATTGCTTAGAAAATGCACCAGAAGAAATGAAATTCTTCAATGAAAGAATTGATACTACATTACTTGAAAGATTAAATCACGTTATCAATACTCCATTCAAACGTATGGAATATACTGAAGCGATTAAGATTTTACAAGAAGCAGTTAAAAACGGTCATAACTTCCAAGAAAAGAATATTACTTGGGGTATGGACTTAATGAGTGAACATGAAAGATATTTAACAGAAGAAGTTGTTAAAGGACCTTTATTCTTAATTAACTATCCAAAGGAAATTAAATCTTTCTATATGAGAGAAAATGATGATGGCAAGACAGTTGCAGCTTGTGACTTACTTGTTCCAGGAGTCGGTGAACTTGTTGGTGGTAGCCAAAGAGAAGAACGTTACGATATCTTAAAAAAGAAAATGGAAGATTCAAAACTTCCAATGGATAAATACCAATGGTATCTTGATTTAAGAAGATACGGCGGTTGCAAACACGCAGGCTTTGGTATTGGATTTGATAGATTTGTCATGTATCTAAGCGGTATGGATAACATTAGAGATTGTGAACCATTCCCAAGAACATATGGCAACATGGATTATTAATTTATAGGAGAACTAAATGGCGGATTCTAAAATTGAAGAATTAAAAACTGAGGATGCCTTAATTAAAAAGACTCGTCAAAAGAAAAGAGTCAGAGGGGTATTAATAGTCGTATCAGCGTTACTTCTTGCTTATACGGGCTATTTAACTGTGCAAACAATTATTGACAGAGTTAATGAATATTCATCTAAAGGCGTTGAAGATACAATTACTTTATTAGATAAATCCGCGAAAGATTCTTTGACTATTTATAGTAAATATTTCAATGATGATTCAAAAGTTGATGTAAGTGATGTTTCTACTTATGGAAGATATTTAATTACTTCCAAAGGTCGTAACTATGTTGATTCTTATAAAATAAGTGATGAAGTAAGCATTTTAGATGTAGTTGATAACAATAAACCTATTACTTATTCTAAACAAAAGAACGTTCGTAGTTTAGGATCTTATTTAGATCAAACACTAGATTTATATTCATTATCAAAAGGTACATATATGTTATTTGATAAATATGATGATACTGATTTATCAAATAATGTTGTATATCATTATTCTGGTGAAAAATATTTTGAAGAAACAATTTATTCATTTAAAAATGATGAAGGTACAAGAACTAAGATAACTTTAAAAGGTAAGAAATCATCTCCTGCATTAGTTATTGAAATTTCTGAAGTAGCTTCTTTACCAAATGATTATCACGATATTGTTATTTATGATCCTTCTTCTTTAGAAGCTTCTACTTCATATATTGAATCTTTAAAACAAAATTATGATGTATATGTAACTTCATCATTGATTGAAGCATATCAAACAAAAGCTAGTTATGCTTTAAGTCTATATGAAGGCGATGGTATTTATACAAGTAAATATACATCAATTATCTCTAATAGCGATGAAACTATCACTTCAGGACCTTTAATTAATCTTGATAAAGATAACGCGATTAGAGAATTAGGTGGTTATATATTTAACGCAGGATATGGATATTATTCTGAAAGTGATAAAGAAGTATCTGATGCTTCTTTATTAATTAAAAATAATATTTTAGATACACATGTAGGTAAATATACTATTAAAGTTGGCAATGCATATGAAAATGCATTAGATGATATTAATAAAGTTTTAAAAGCACAATAAGGAGTTTATTTATGGCTAAAATTTTAATTGTTGGTGGAGCGGGTTATATTGGCTCTCACAATGTAAGAATGTTCTTAGATAAGGGATTTGAAGTTGTTATAGTTGATAACTTAAATACTGGTCATACAAAAGCAATCGATAAAAGAGCGACATTCTATAAAGAAGATATTCGTAACAAAGATAAGATGGTAGAAATCTTAAAGAAAGAAAAAGTTGATGCAGTAGTTCATTTTGCAGCTTTATCATTAGTTGGTGTATCAATGAAAGATCCTCTTGCTTATTTTGATAATAACGTCTATGGCATGATTGCTTTACTTGAAGCAATGCAAGAAACAGGCGTTAATAAGATTGTCTTCTCATCTTCCGCGGCAACTTATGGTGAACAAAAACAAATGCCTTTAACTGAAGAAAGCCCAACACAACCTACATCAGTTTATGGTGAAACAAAATTAATGATGGAAACAATCATTAGATGGTGCGATAAATGCATTGGTATGAAATATGTATCTTTAAGATATTTCAATGCAGCTGGTGCGATTGAAGATGGATCATTAGGTGAAGACCATAATCCTGAAACACACTTAATTCCATTAATTTTACAAGTACCTCTTGGAAAAAGAGACCATATTTCTGTCTTTGGCCAAGATTATGAAACACGTGATGGAACATGTATTAGAGACTATATCCATGTTCAAGATTTAGCGGACGCTCACGTAAGAGCGATTAACTGGTTACTTGAAGGACATGATTCAGAAATCTTTAATTTAGGTTCTGGTGATGGACAAAGCGTTAATGAAATGATTACATGCGCAGAAAAGATTGTTGGTAAAGAAATCAAAAAAGAATATGTTGAAAGAAGACCAGGCGATCCTGCAACATTAATTGCTTCAAATAAAAAAGCAAAAGAAAAATTAGGTTGGAACAATGATCACTCATTAGAAGATATTATGTCAACTGCATATAACTTCCATAAGAATCATCCAAACGGAATGAAATAAATATCAAACAAAAAAGAATAAAGCTTCAAAACTTTATTCTTTTATTTTGTACCTTGTTCTTCTACATAATCCTTCATTTCTTGAGTAGGATTTTTAGTATGGACTGCTTGACCTTGAGCCATTTTTGCGTCTTTTAATGCTTTTAAATCTTTCTTGAAATATTCATTACCAATTTTTATTGTATGAATGTTTCTTGCGAGTAATGCAGTTGAACAAACTAGGAAATGAATAAATCCATATACGAATGCAATAAATAGAATGTATGTTAACCATCCATCAAATTTATCAAAGTGGAATACGCTGGATTTGGAAATACTTGGCCAATCTGATATAACTGGAATACCAAATATCTTAGTTGTAGGCCAAGAAAGAGTGAAATAGGCGTCTTTTAAGTTATCGATGATGAAATTCCAAGAAAAGTTAGAAATAACGATTTGATAGCCTAAAATGACTAAAAATACTAATATAATAACAATCATTGGTATTTTAGAATCGTAATAGAATTTACGTCTATTCTTTTCAAAAGAGATTTTAAAGAATTGCTTCTTATCAGTCACCAAATTTGCATCTAATATATCATACATTGACTTATCAACAAATGAACATTGAACTTTGATAATATATTTTACTAATTTGACTAAATATCCAATTAATATAAATATTAAGATGAATATCAATAATATTGCGATTAATACTCTTTTGTCGGATTCAGAAAGACTTACTAATAAATTAATCATCTACTTCTTCCTCCTTTGTATCTTCTTTATTGATATCGCTTAAAGGTAGTTCTTCTAACTGTGGAGGAGTAGGAGAACTTGGTTGAGGTTCTTGTTGACTAGCTTGTCCATTATTAGTTCCATTTGGATTCATATAAGAGAAACCTTTAACTCTACCTTCTTCATCTGTTTGAATAAATATTGGTTGAAATACAGTGTTATTTTGTTCATGAATAATAGTTTTTGTTTCATTGACAACAGGTGTATTTTCTTTTTCTTCTTGTGCTTTATCTTGTTCTTCGATATGTATTTGAGCGACTTTATCAATGCTCATATCAATGGACATATCTTCACCTTTAAACCATTTGATAATGCGTTTAACAAACATGATAAAAAAGAGTATAAATGAATATATACTGTAGGCTAATATCAACAATAATAAAAATGGAGAAAGGATAAAATATAGAATTCCTTGTCCCATTGTCTTTAAAAAGTCGAGCATATAAGTGCACCTCTTTAATCTAGTTTATCAAATATCTCATCAACAATTGGATTCTTTTTGTATAGCTTTTGATAAATAATGATATAACTACTACTTATTATATGGCTAAATGGAATTAATAAAAAGAATAAAGACATTAAATTTCTATCAAGGTACATAAATGCAATGATAAATGTCGCAATACATACGATGTATAAACTTAGTTGAAGTGAATAGATAATCTTTCTTTGATAGAAAGAGAAAACATAATAACCTAATACAACTGAGTAGAATAAACTAATACCTAATAATAAATAGAAGCATAAATTATTGATAAAATAAAATCCTGCCGCGGAAGCCATTAAAGCGATGTTTAATAAATAAACTGGAATGAATTGATTCTTTTTTTCATTGAATTCATAATCAATCTTTTTTAATTCATTAGTGATAATAATATAAGATAATGAAGATGAAATTAAACTAATGACATATAAGAATAAGAAATATAAGGAATTAAATTCTAATTCTTGAATCTTTAATATATTTGCGAATGTATTAATTAAATCAACTTGATAAATTAATTTAATTAAGAATGTTGATCCAATTTCTAAAATGGTTAATACAATACTTGTTAAAAATACAACATTGTAACCATGGAAATATTTTTTTATTAAAACTCCAAAAGTTAATCCATATATTAAACTTGGGATAGTCAAGAACAAACAAGTTTGAATATCTAATAAAGATAATAAACTAGTCGCGACTAAATAAATAAAAGCATATTTATAATCAACCTTAATAAAAACTAAACTAGCGATCAATGGCAAAATAAGCATTGAAATAATTTCAATACCTCCGATGAATTTACCTAAGTAAATAATAATAATGGATAAAGCACACATTAATGCGATAAATGTAAGTTTTTGGATATTTGGTTTTTTCATAAATATTCCTTCCTAAAATATTTTAACACAAATTTTTAGGATTTTTACTAATATTTACTAAATATTAATTTAGGTGATCATTTATGAAAAAACTAAAAAGTATATTAATTATGATTTTTTGTATAAGTTTCTTATTTGGATGTAACAACAATCAAGAAATAAAGAAAACATTTAATAAAGAAGAACTTACACTTATTTATGATGAAAAGATATTTTCTAAGCAGGAAAATGAATATTATATATTGTTTTATACTCCAAAATGTAAAGCGTGTTTAGATAGTTTAAAATTTATTGAATATAAATACAATGAGATTAATTTTGATATTTATCTTATCAATATTTTAGAATCATCTGTTAATTATAATAAACAAAATACAACCAATATAAATTGCGATAGCATAGAGAATTTCTATTTGTTTAAAACACCTTATTTAGTAACTATATATGATAGAAAAGTAACATATGAAGTAGGTGGATTTAATGAAATAAGAACTTTTTTGAACGAGAATATAAAAAAATAATTAAGAAATCTTTTTTCTATAAAATGTTTGTGCTATACTTTTTAAGTCTTATTCGATAAGGAGATTTTTTATTATGGGAAGAGCACACGAAGTTAGAGCAAAAGCAATGGCTGCAACAGCGGCAGCAAGAAGTGCTTTATTTATGAGAGCTTCAAAAGAAATTTATATGGCTGCAAAATCTGGTGAACCTGATCCAGAAATGAACTTAGCTTTAAGATCCGCGATTGAAAAATGGAAGGGTCAAAACGTAACTAAAGAAGTTATTGAAAGAGCTATTCAAAAAGCAAAAGGTGGTTCAGCAGAATCATATACTGCAGGTAGATATGAAGGCTTTGCTCAAGGAGCTAGTGCAATTATCGTTGATACATTAACAGACAACACAAATAGAGCTTATGTTAATGTTAGAGGCGCATTTACTAAAAAAGGTGGTCACTTAGGTACTCCAGGTTCAGTATCATTCAACTTCAATGAATGTGGTGTTATTGAATTCGAAGGCACAAATAGAGACGAAGTAGAAGAAAACTTAATCATGGCTGATGTTGATGTCAATTCAGTTGAACTTGATGAAGATTTTATTACTGTAACAACTGCACCTACTGCATTAAACCAAGCTAAAGAAGCATTAAATGGAATGGGCATTACTGAATTCACAACATGTGAAATTAAGATGCTTCCAAATGAACTTGTTGAACTTGATCCAGAAGATGAAGAAAAATTCAAAGGTTTATTAAGTATGCTTTCTGAATGTGAAGACGTTCAAGCAGTATATCATAACGTTAAATTACACGATTAATTAAAATTAAACAACTAAGTCATAAAGATGATTTAGTTGTTTTTTGTAAGGATGAACAATGAAGAAAGAACTAAGAGAAAAAAGAAAAAAATTAGATGAAGATTACTTTTCATGTTTAGTAGAAGTCATTAAATATATTAGAACTTTAAATTTATCTAAATATGCTTTTTATTCTTTAAGAGATAAAGCTATTGAAGAAATTTATGAAGGCCAAATTAATGATGTAAAACCTGAAAAGATTTTTAAACATGGTTTAGAACCATATTTTGATAAGAAAGCTAATGGATTACCAAGAAAAACAATTTTAGAAAGTACGTTAACATTCTTATTTGTTTTCTTCGCATTATTTAGCGTTCTTCTTTTATTTGTATATATATTAAGATTCTTTTTAAAAAATGATTTATTTTATTCTGAAGGTATTTATTTGCATGTATCTCCAGTTAATTTAAGAAATATGTCTTTATATGGTTTTGCAGGTTCTATTATTGCATCATTAGTTCAAAGAGTAGAAAAGAAAGAAAAACTAATTCAAATTATTGGTATATGCGTATTAGCGATAGCCTTTATTGTAATTCTAACCTTGCTTGATCAAAAAACACAAATCATTGATTTAAATGTCATATTATTCTTAGGGATATTTATTTTAATTAGTGCAGTTTCTTATTTCACTAATGAATATATAACCAAAAGAGCGATGAAATAACTAAGGCCTTAGGGCCTTTTTAAATGCTTAAAATTATTTAAGTATTACGATTAATAAAGATATAAGATTAAGCCTAAGAAATAATTGATAACAATTTTTAATATTTTAAAAAAAATATTTGAAATGTTTTACCTAGTACTATATTATTATATACGGCACTAATTCGCCAATTGTAGTCCCGGTAAGACAACAAGCTTTAGGAGGAATTATTAATTATGCAACGTCAAACAACAATTGCAAAAGCCCAAGAAATCGAACGTAAATGGTACGTCGTTGATGCAACAAATATACCTTTAGGTAGATTAGCATCATTTATCGCAAAACGTTTAACTGGTAAAAATAAACCTATTTATACACCAAACGTTGATTGCGGTGATTATATTATCGTCATTAATGCTGACAAAGTCGCTTTATCAGGTGACGCAGACCACAAGAAAAACTACTACAATGTTTCTCAATATTTAGGTGGTTTAAGAACACGTTCTTCAGGTGTTATGAGAAAAGAATACCCAGAAGAAATGATCGAAAGAGCTGTATGGGGTATGCTTCCAAAAGGACGCTTAGGCAGACAAATTTATGGTAAATTATTTGTTTATGCTGGTAGTGAACACTTACATGAAGCACAAAAACCAGAAAGTCTCGAAGTAAAATTCTAGGAGGAAAGAAATATGGCAAAGAAAGTAGAAAAAGTACAATACTACGGAACAGGTCGTAGAAAATCTTCAGTCGCTAGAGTTTATTTAACAGAAGGTACTGGTAAGATCACTGTTAATGGCAAAGATGTTAATGAATATATGCCATTCGCTACATTAGTAATGGATTTAAAACAACCATTAACATTAACAGATACACAAGACAAATTCGATATCAACGCAACAGTTACAGGCGGTGGTTTCACAGGCCAAACAGGTGCAATCAGATTAGGAATTACTCGTGCATTAATGGCAGTTTCTGCAGATTTCAGAAAACCTTTAAAGGTTGCTGGAATGGTCACAAGAGATCCACGTGCTAAAGAAAGAAAGAAGTACGGTTTAAAAGCTGCAAGAAGAGCACCACAATTCTCAAAACGTTAATTTATATATTATCTTTTATGGGAGAATCAAGATCCAACTTCGGTTGGGTCTTTTTTTGCCATTAAAAAAGAAAAAGAATGAAATATCAAAATGCAAAAACATTATTGTGATTTGCTTAACGCCTTACATGTTGGAAATGGTATTTTAAAGTATATAAAAATAAATATGGCCTTAAAGGAAAAGAATGCCTAAGCATTTTTAAAAAATACAAAGTGTTTGAATATTTAAATCAATTTTATGATGTTCTTCATACGGTATCTAAAGAATATGTATTAGAAGATATTGATATTTATATAAAAGTACGTAAAAAATAAAAATTAGTAGCTTATAAGGCTACTTTTTTAGTTATGTCCCAAAAAAGGTACATGGAATTATATATAATATACTCGTAAAGCAGGACTTTTTATCAAAAATTAAAAATAAGTCTTGACTTTTTTGCAAATTTGTGCTTATTACATATTACAGCCTGAGGATTTTATTCCTAGTGTGATGGTTCATTAACCAATATTTGTATTTATTAAATTAACTTCGCATACTTGTAATATGCATATAGATTAGATTGGTTTAGCTATCTATATTAGTTTAAGCATTTATCTTAAATTAACCAAATTAAACTATGGAGGCGTTTATTGATGCAAAAAATAGAAAATCAAAATGTTACTTATTCTTTAGACTCTATCGCAGGATATAAGAGTGAAAAAGATGAAGCAATCAAAATCATTAATTTATTAAAAAATTATGATAACTTACAAAAATTAGGTGTTTCAGTTCCAAAAGGATTAATTCTTTCTGGAGAACCTGGTGTTGGTAAAACATTAATGGCTAAAGTTATTGCCGCGGAAGCTAATGTTCCATTCTATGAATATGAAACAACTGATGATGACGAACCTAAAAAACAAATCGCAAATTTGAAAAAGATATTTAAAGAAGCAAGAGAGCATGCTCCTAGTATTATCTTTATTGATGAATTAGATGAATTAGTACCAGTTGGAAACTATGTTAGTGATAATACTAGAGTATTACTCAAAAATTTATTAACTGAATTAGATGGAGTAAAATCATCCAATGGTGTTTTAACTATCGCTACTACTAATTATTATAGAAGATTACCTGATGCTTTATTAAGATCTGGAAGAATGGATAAACATATTTTATTTAATTTACCTGATTTAAATTCTAGAAAAGCTATTTTAAAATTATATTGCTCAAAAGCGGAAATTTTAAAAAATGTCGATTGTGATAAAATCGCAAAAAAGACTTCAGGATTTTCATGCGCTGATTTAAAGACTTTAATTAATGAAACAATAATCGAAGTTGTTTCATCAAAAAGAGATAGCCTTACAACAAAAGATGTTGAAAAAACTATTCCATTAATTTCTTTAAAAGGTATTAGAATTAAAACAGATGATAAACCTGATGATAGAGTATGTTATCATGAAATTGGTCATCTTATTTGCTATTATGCTTTAGATGGCGTTTCAAGCGATATCTCCGTTGAAAAAATAGGTGATGCTGCAGGACATACTTCTCCAACTCCTTTCATGATTGATGAAGATGAAGATTTACCATTTATTCAAAATAATGATAGTCAAAAAAAGCAATTAGGCACTAAAACAGAATTAGAGCATAAAGCAATTGCGTTACTTGGAGGCTACGCGGCAGAAGAGATATTCAAAGGCGAAATTTCCGCGGGTGTAAAACATGATATTGATACATTCGATAATTTAATTGTCTTTATGTGTTCATGCGGCATGCTTGATAAGAAATACATGTTTAAAGAAGAAATTCTTACTCGTGGAAATTATGTTAGTGATAATGATCCAAGACATATTTATTTTGAAAAATATCTTCAAGTAGCGAAGGATTGTATCAATAACAATAAAGATTTATGCTTATTTATCTTTGATAAATTATATGAACAAAAGAGTATTGAAGCTGATGATATTAAACGTATAATTGAAGAATTTAATAAAACTCATAAGAGTAATTAATATTTTTAAGCGGTATTTATTATACCGCTTTTAAAGTGCAAAATAAAAACCTAATACCGAAGTATTAGGCTATTTATTAACAATGGGGCGAATAATCAGAATCGAACTGACGCATGTCTGGTTCACAGCCAGATGTGTTAACCACTTCACCATATTCGCCATGTGCGTCTTTAATTGTAAAGGTTAAACAATTATTTGTAAAGAAAAATATTTAAATAATGATTTTTTCTTTATTCAAAATAAGTATTATGATATACTTTAGTTGCTCAAATTAAGGAGATTATAATACATGGCAGACAAAATTAAAGTATTTGCTCTGGGTGGACTTGATGAACGTGGTAAGAATTTGTATGTTGTAGAAGTCAATAACGATATATTTGTTTTTGACTGCGGTCTTTCTTATCCACATAAATCTATTCCAGGGGTTGACGCGATTATCCCAAATTGCGATTATTTATATCAAAATAAAAATAGAATTAAAGCATATATTATCTCACATGCACACGATGATAATATGGGAGCTTTACCTTACGTATATATGGAAGCACCTGCAGTAGTAGTTACTTCCCCATTTACCGCAAGAAAAATTGAATTATATACAAAAAGATTAGGATTAAAAGTTAATTATAAATTTGATTATGTTTTAAAATCTGGTGAAAAAGATATCGGGGGTAGAAAATTTATTTTCTCTAGTGTTACTCACTCAGTACCATTCTCATATGCTTTTTCATTAATTACAGATCAAGGACAAATCGTTTATACTTCTGATTTTATCATTGATTTTAATAATATTCCTGATGCTTTCAAAATGAATACAAAAGAATTATTGAAATCAACAAATTATGAAACATTATTATTACTCGCAGATTCATCTAACGCAAATTTAGTTGGTTATGCAACACCTAAATATATGTTAACACCTCATATTCATGATTTATTTGAAATGAGTAAAGGTAGAATCTTTATTGCTTGCTATGGCCAAAATGTTATGCATATTAATGAAATTATGTCATTATGTGCGAAGAATAATAAAACAGTTATTTTCGCAAAAACTGCGATTGGAGAAGATTACACTAAGTTATTTTCTGAATTTAAAGATCAAGGATTTGAAAACAAAGTTAAGTTTGAAAAATTCGAAAATATTAATCGTGTAAGCGAAAAAGATTTAGTTGTCTTATTGGTCGGAGAAGGTAGCGACCTTTATTCACAAGTGGTCGATTTCGCGAATGGTAATTTCTCATCAATTCCTTTAAGATTTAGTGAAAATGATACATTCGTTCTTGATTGCCCTCCAGTACCTAATAATGAAACAACTTATGTTTCAAGTATTGATGAAGTTTATAAAACAGGTTGCAAAGTATTAAAATTATCTAAAAAAGAAATTGTTACAATGCATCCATGCCAAGAAGATATTAAGACTTTATTAACATTGTTCAAACCTAAGTATTATATGCCTGTTAATGGCTTATATTCCGATATGATGGCAAATGCTAAAATTGCGTTAAATATCAATAAAAAACTCAATTATTCTAACATTTTCGTTTTAGATAATGGCATGTGTATTTCTGGTGAAAACGGCACATTAAAAGTTGATTATAAAAACAAAATTGATACAGGCGATGTCTTAATTGACGGCAGTGATATCGGTAATGTCGGTAACAATGTTATTGAAGAAAGAAATAGACTTTCTGGTGATGGTGTTGTTATTATGGGTGTTACAGTTTCAAGCAAAAATAAAACTATTGTCGCAGGACCAGATGTTCAAATGAGAGGCTTTGTTTTCTTAAAAGATTCAGAAAACATTCTTCATACAATTACAGATTTATTCTTAGATCAAGTAAGTGTCTATTTAACTGGATATTACGATGATACACCAATTGAAGACAAGATTATTGATCGTATTGCAAGATATATTCGTAAAGAAACTGGCAAAAGCCCAGTTATTATTCCAGCGATTGTCGATTTAGACAAGTAACAAACTAAGTACATATTCTTTAGAATATTGTACTTTTTTTATCTTTTTGATTATTTACATATATTTTTATTTAACAATGATATCTAATTTGATATTATATTTAAGGTTTTTTAAGGAGAACATTTGAGATGAAAAATATTAGAAATATCGCAATTATCGCTCACGTTGACCACGGTAAAACAACACTTGTTAACCAATTATTATTAGCAAGTGGTACTTTCAGAGAAAATGAAGAAGTCCAAGATAGAATGATGGACAACAATGATATTGAAAGAGAACGTGGTATTACTATTTTAGCGAAACCAACCGCGATTAATTATAAAGACTACAGAATTAACATTATCGACACTCCAGGTCACGCTGACTTCGGCGGTGAAGTTGAAAGAATTATGCACATGGTTGACGGCTGTTTATTAGTTGTCGATGCTTTAGAAGGTACAATGCCTCAAACACGTTTCGTTTTGAAAAAAGCATTCGAAGCTCATGTTAAACCAGTTGTCGTTGTCAATAAGATTGATAGACCTAATGCTGATCCTAAAAGAGTATTAGATGAAGTATTAGACTTATTTATCGAACTTGGCGCAGATGATGAAATGTTAGAATTCAAAACAGTTTATGCTTCTGCATTAAAAGGTACATCAAGTTATGATCCAGATATTTCAACACAAAAAGAAGGTATGGATCCAATCTTTGATACAATTATTGAAGAAATTCCTGCACCATGTACAGATGATACATTACCTTTACAATTCCAACCTGCATTATTAGACTATAATGATTTCGTTGGTAGAATTGGTATTGGTAGAGTTGCACAAGGTAAGATCAAAGTTAATGATACTGTTGCTTGCTGCAGAATTGATGGTTCAGTTAAGAACTTTAGAATTCAAAAACTTTATGGTTTCTTTGGCTTAAAGAGAATTGAAATTAATGAAGCTGATGCTGGTGATATTATCGCAATTGCTGGTTTACCAGATTTAAGTGTTGGTGAAACTATCTGCGAAACAAATAACATTTTACCTTTACCAGTATTAAGAATTGATGAACCAACTTTACAAATGACATTTGGTACTAACTCATCACCATTCTCAGGACAAGATGGTAAAGAATTAACTGCAAGAAAGATTGAAGATAGATTATTTAGAGAAACTCAAAGAGACGTTTCTTTAAAGGTTGAAAGAATCCCTAACTCTGAATCATGGATTGTTTCAGGTAGAGGTGAATTACATTTATCTATTTTAATTGAAAATATGAGAAGAACTGGTTTTGAACTTGAAGTTTCTAAACCAAAGGTTATTGTCAAAGAAATTGACGGCGTTAAATGTGAACCATACGAAGATGTTCAAATCGATGTACCAGAAGAATTCATGGGTTCTATTATGGAATCATTAGGTTCTAGAGGTGCAGAACTTGTTCATATGAATTATGATGAAAACCAAGTTAGAATTAATTACGTAGTTCCTTCAAGAGGATTACTTGGATTTATGACTAACTTCATGACTTTAACAAAAGGTTATGGTATCATCAACCACACATTCAAAGAATATAGACCAATTTTAAAACTCGCAGTTGGTGAAAGAAAGATTGGTGTCTTAGTTTCAACAGATACTGGCCAAGCTACTCCATATGCAATTCAACACATTGAAGAAAGAGGTACATTATTCATTGAACCAGGTGATCAAATCTATGAAGGTATGATCGTTGGTGAAAATAAATATGATACTGACCTCGCAGTTACTCCAGTTAAAGAAAAGAACTTAACTAACCAACGTTCTTCTAACAAAGATACAACAGTCACTTTAAAAGGCGCAAAGAAGATGTCTCTTGAAGCTTGCTTAGATTATATCAACACTGATGAATTAGTTGAAATTACTCCTAACTTCATTAGAATGAGAAAGAAAATCTTAAATACTTCTGAAAGAAAGAAAGCAGAAGCAAAAGCGCGTTACGAAGAATAACTTATATATTAAGAATCACTTTGAAAGGTGATTCTTTTTTGTTGCATAATTAAAATATTTTGTGCAAATCAATTTGCTACAAATCCATTTGCACAAAAATGCGATATATGTTATTCACTAAAGGATTTTTATTCATTTGAAAAATAAAAGAAGATGCATTTGCATCTTCTTTTAAAGTACTTCGCTTATTTTTGTAGTGATATTATTGATAGTATCTTGTTCAAATGGAGAAGCGATATTTAATTTGTCAATGACATATTTAAATGAATTTGTTTCACCATATTTTAATAATTCATTATAAGTAGAATAAGCTTCAGATCTATTATCATTAAATTGAATTTCTAAGCTAGGTATTGCGCTTATTGCGTATGAAATATAATAACATGGAGATACAAAGATGTGGTTAATACATGAATAAATGTTATTGCCATTAGCTCTCATGAATGTTTTTGGATAAATGTATGAATTACATAATTCATTGAATTTTGCTTGGAAGTTTTCTAATGTTAATTCATCACTTGTGGTATAGACATAATCTTCAAATGCTGCGACTGTTACTCCTGAAAGAACACTCCATATCTTTTGATATATTGCATATTTAGTTAAGGAGTTCGCATAATCTTCGTGCATATATGAAGCGAAATAATCACTCATAAGGAGTTCTAAAGTTTGAGAATGCATTTCCGCGACATCAAGATTTTGAGTTAAATTACCTCTGTAAGAATCTTCACATAATAAAGAAGCTAAATAATGGCCAAATTCATGATATAAAGAAGTGTAATCGGTTAAATCACCTTCTGTATTTAAAAGGATGAAATAATCTTTTGGTGCAGTTGATAAAGGAGTTTCATATGATCCTCCGTATTTATTAGTTCTAACATCAAAGTTATATCTTCCATATGTTTTAAAATCTCTAATGACATCTTTTGCACTTGGAACTACTTTAGTGACATAATCTAAAGAATCTAATAAATCTTGATCACCAATCTTATTAGAAGTTAATACTGAAGTGTTATTCTTTTTTGTATTAAAAGTGGTATGTAATGAAGAGTTTTTAACACTTTCAAATAATGTTTTTGCATCTTGAACGCTATAATCGCGTTGATAGTATTTAAAACGATATTCTTCATAAGATGAATAACCTAAATAAGAAGCAATATTTCTTCTTACTTTAACTAAATCTAGATAGATTTGTGATAGATTATTATAATCGACTGATTCGGCATAACGCGCAGAATTATATTGCTTTAATAATTCATCTTCTTGAGTTTGTAAACCTTTTAAAGTGGTATCTTCTCCTTCATCAGGAGTAGAGGTATCTAAATTTAAATAATAATTGACTTCATCTTCACTAAATTCAAAATATTCAATTGTTTTATTTTTGTAAACTGATGAAGATAACATTGTTTTATAAAATTGTTCAGTATTATCTTGGATTGAAGAATAAATATCAACATTAGAATAATAAGAATTATAATAATCTTGATTGTCAGTATATAGATCATAATTGACTCTCATTAAAAGAGAATTATTATATGCAGGATAGAAATAAGATACATATTGATTAAAGGAAGTAATGATATTATTAAAATCATCATTAGATGTTATTTTTTGATTAATTCCAGTATATATAGCTTCAATTTCATCTTCATTTAAAGCAACTTGTTTACGATTATAAAAGATCTTAGATGTATCAATATTAATTAAATACATTGTTTCTTCTTGACCGATTTGACTAATAAAATAATCTTTAACTTCATCTATTTTTAATTTGTCTTGGACTTCTTCTACCATTGTAGTGAATGTTTCCCAATAAGAATTATATAAAGAAGTAACTTTTGCATTAGTTTTATTTTTTCTAGTATTTAATTTTTCTTTGTTTTCTAAGATAGTTTTTAATTCTTCTTGCTTAGAAGTGTAATATGAATAAACTTCTTCGCCATTAGAAGTTTTTTCAATAGAAAGAGAATCACTACTAGAAGAATCATTTGATGAACATGAGCCTAAAGTAGTAATCGCGATTAAACTTATTAATAATATATTTATTTTTTTCATATTAAATTTCTTCTCCTACCTTTATGCCACATAAAAATGCGAATTCAATATTATATCCTCCACATATTCCATCAATATCTATTTCTTCTCCTCCGACATAGATATTAGAATCATTCTTTAAAGATAAATTAGAATTTATTTCTTTTAAATCTAATCCTCCAGAACTTACTTGAGCGAACGCTAAAGGATATAAACCCTTAATATTTAAACGATAATCTTTTGGGTCAATAGAGTGTTCTTTTAAATATTTCGCGATACTTAAATGGAACAAGGTATTATAAGAATTATCGATTTTTAGAATAGCATTTAATTCTTCAACACTCATTTTTGGAAGCAAATCAATGCTTAGATAATAATCTTTATAATTAGTAATATGTCTACGTGCTAAAAAAGAAGAGACATTGAAAATAACTATTCCCGAAATACCATCTTTTTTAAATAAAATTTCACCATATTCTTCAAATAATAATTTATTTTTAAAATATAATCTTACGTTAGCTTTAGATCTTTTTCCTTCCATATAAATTCCAACATTATCAGTTTTAATTGGAGTTAAGGAACTCGCAAAAGGGATAATATTATCAGACATATTTTTAAAGATCTTTAGGTAGTTATCTAAGGAATTGTTTTTCGCTAAACCTCCAATAGAAATAACTACTTTATCGCATAAAAGTGCCTCGTTTTGTAATTTTATTTCATATTTGTTACCTATCTTATTGATTGATGTAACAAATGATGATGTTTTTACTTTAACATTGTATTTATTTAATAATTTAGTTAATGAATATATTAAAGTAGTGCTAGATTCACTAATAGGATATATTCTTCCTTCATCATCATTATAATAAGAAAAACCTACTTCATCTAAATAAGAAAATAATTTATCTTTATACTTTAAAATATCTTTAACAAAACTAGGATTATTATATGCATTTGGATTAATATTAATATTTCCTAAATTGCATCTACCATTGCCAGAAACTTTAATTCTCGCACCGATAGATTCACCTTTTTCAAGGAGAATAACATTATATGATGGATGATTCTTTTTGATTGAAATACTAGACATTATTCCCATAGGACCTGCGCCGATAACTACTATATCCATAATGACCTCCTTTTTAAAACATTAGTATTATATTTTATATTTTAAATATTTGCAATTTAATATATAATATTAAAAAAATAGATGGGGTAAAAAAATATGATTATTTTATGTGGAGCGAGTGCTTCAGGAAAAACTGAAGTAGCTAAATATCTTCAAAAAGAATTTAATATCAAAAAAGCAATAACTAATACAACTAGAAATATGCGTATTAATGAAGTTGATGGAGTAGATTATTATTTTCTAACTAAAGAAGAATTTTTAAAATTGAAAGATAATGACCTTTTAGTTGAATATACAGAATACAATGGCAATTTTTATGGCTGCAGTAAAAAAGAAGTTCGCGATGATAAAGTAGTTATTCTTGAACCAAGTGGAGTTAATGCATTTTTAAAATTAAATGATCCTCATATCGCTATTTTTTATTTAGATACTTCTAAAGAGATTAGAAAAGAAAGAATGATATCAAGAGGTGATGATATTACTTCAGTTATGAAACGTTTAGAATTAGATGATCATCACTTTGATAAAGATAGTTTTAATTTCCCATATATTCTTATTAATAACAATACAAAATCGATTGAAGAAATCGGTAATTACATCATGAAAGAATATCAAAAAATATTAGAAAAATAAGGAGGCTTATATGAAAAAATCATTATTAAAAAAATATGCAAAATTATTAGTTAAAATGGGTGTTAATATCCAAAAAGGACAAGATTTAAATATCTATAGTTCATTAGAACAAGTTGAACTTGTTACTTTAGTTGTTGAAGAAGCTTATAAAGCAGGCGCAAGAAAAGTAAGAGTCCACTTCCATGATGAAGCAATCGATAAATTAGATAGTATTTATCAAAGTGAAGAAGCTTTATCAAAACTAGAAATTTATGAAGAAGCGGAACTTGAATTTAGAGTAAATAATCTTCCTGCAAGATTATATATAACAAGTGATGATCCTGATGGAATGAAAGGCATTGACCAAGATAAGATGGCTAAAGCTAGAATGGCTCGTTATCCTATTTTAAAACCATATTTAGATAAAGTAGAAAATAAAGAACAATGGTGTATCGCTGGAGCTTCATCTTTTGCTTGGGCTAAAAAGATCTTCCCAGATTTATCTCCTAAAAAAGCAAAAGAAAAATTATGGGAAGCAATTTTATATACTTCAAGAGTAACAGATGGTAATCCTATTACTAATTGGAAACAACATAATAAGAATCTATCTTCAAGATGCGAATATTTAAATTCTTTACACTTAAAAGAATTACATTATAAATCAAGTAATGGAACTGATTTTAAAGTGGGATTAATTGATGATTGTTTATTTGAAGGTGGAAGTGAAGTAACTTTAGGAAGCAAGATTGTTTTTAATCCTAATATTCCAAGTGAAGAATGCTTTTCTTCTCCAAAAAAAGGTATGGCAGAAGGTATTGTTTATGCGACAAAACCTTTATCTTATCAAGGTGAAGTAATTGAAGATTTTTCTTTTAAATTTGAAAATGGTAAAGTTGTGGAAGTAAAAGCTAAAAAAGGTGAAGAATTATTACGTAAAATGATTTCTATGGATGAAGGTGCATCTTATTTAGGAGAAGTTGCTTTAATACCTTATAATTCACCAATTAATAATACTGGTATATTATTCTATGAAACATTATTTGATGAAAATGCTTCTTGCCATTTAGCTTTAGGTGCAGGATTTACTAACTTAATTAAAGATTATGAAAAATATTCTTTAAAAGAATTAGAAGAAAAAGGTATTAATGATTCAATGATTCATGTTGATTTTATGATTGGATCTAAAGATATGAACATAGTAGGTATTACTAAAGATAATAAAGAAGTACAAATCTTTAAAGATGGAGATTGGGCATTTTAATTTATTATTTATAAATAATAAAAATTGAAAATATAATTCTATTCATATTATAATATTTGAGAAATGGAGAACTTATATGAAGAAATTTACTGGATTTAAAATTTTACTTACTTGTTTAATGGGAATAAGTGCCACAAGTTGTGACATGGTTAGAGATTTTATTAATGACATTAAACCATCATCTAGTGAATCATCATCTTCAAAAAGTAGTATTTCATCTAATGTAGAAAATACTTCAAAGAATCCTACTTCTTTTACTTCTTATTCATATGATGAGCAAGAAGGTATTACTGAAAATGTTATTTTCCCTGATTTCCAAATTCATTTTATGATGCTTGGAAATGATAAAGCAGGAGATTCTATTTATATCAAGGCTGGAGATAATGATATTATTATCGATGCTGGTTCTAGACAAGCATCAACAGTTACAACTAAAGAATATATGAATCAATATATCAAAGATAATAAAATCGAATATGTTATTTTAACTCATGGTGATCAAGATCATATCGAAGGTTTTACTGATACTAATTCTAATAAAGGTATTTTATCTTCATATTCAATTGATACAATCATTGATAATCAATACACAACTAAGACAACTTCAGTTTATAATAAATATATCACTTTAAGAGATTCACTTGTTTCTTCTGGTAAAACTAAACATTATTATGCTTCCCAATGCTATAATAACGAAGTAGAAGGGGCAAAAAGAGTTTATCAATTATCTTCTAATGTAAAGATGTCAATTCTTTATAATTACTACTATTTCAATACAGGAAATGATGAAAATAATTATTCAGTATGTACAATGTTTACTTATACAACTCCTGAAAAAGAATATAACTTTATGTTTACAGGAGACCTTGAAAAAGAGGGTGAAGAAAAGATGGCTGAATATTATAATGGCTCAGATGAAGAACATACTCTTCCTGAAGTTGATTTATTTAAAGCAGGTCATCATGGATCAAAGACTTCATCTAATGAATGCTTATTAAGCATCATTAAACCAAAGATGTGCGTAGTATCCTGTTGCTGCGGAACTAATGAATATTCTGGAATTGTCGATAACCAATTCCCAACTCAAGCATTTATTTCTCGTATTGCAAAATATACAGATAAAGTATATGTAACTTCTATTTATAAGACATATACTATTGAAACTGCAAAAGATAATGGTAAAGGAAAATCGGATACTTCAGGAATTGAAATCGGAGGAAATTATATTTCTACAAGTGGTTTCCAAGGAATGAATGGCAATATTGTTGTATCATGCTCTAATAATGGAGTAGGATTATATTGTTCAAAGACTTATACAAAATTAAAAGATTCTGAATGGCTTAATACTAAAATTGTCATTGATGGAAAAGAACGTCAAATGAGAATTTGGGGCTAAAAGGAGGAAAATATGGATATATATTTAAAAAAAGGATTATTAAAGAAAGAACATATCAAATGGGATTTACCTCAATATTATTCTTTATTTGAAGGTACATTATTTGATATGGCTTTAGGTCACCAATTAATTGAAAGACCTGATAATAAATTTTATGAAAATTCTAAAGAAGGCTTAGATTTAAGACTTGGTAGAAATATTAATCATGAAACAAAACAAAAATTAGGTTTCTATTTAAGCGAACACAATTTAGTTGATGAAAAAGAATTATTTGATTCATTAATGAATGGAAAGATTATCATCGATAAAAAAGCTTGCTCATATCAAGAAAAGTTATATCGTGAACTTGGTTATTCAGGTTTAGAAGATTTAACTTCATTGCTTGAAGAAACAGCTGAACAAGATTTTAAGATGATTGTAATAGAGAAATAATATGAGCGCAGAATTTCCAAATATTACAAATTTTAGAGATCTAAGTTATATTACTAATAAAGATGGATTACACATTAAACAAAATTTAATTATTCGTTCTAGTAAACTTAATGAAATTACTCAAAACGAAGCGAGAAAATTAAAAGATGTGTATAAGCTTTCTTATATCATCGATTTAAGAAATCCAGTGGAAGCTAGACAAAAACCAGATTTATATGTTACTTTCGCTCGTTATGATAATATTCCTCTTCTTGCTAAAAAGGTTAATGGTATCACTCATGAAAATGAGGATAAAAAACATGAAGAAGAAAAGAAAAAATCAGGACGTCCTCAATTAGATAAACTCTATAAAGATATGGCTATTGAAGAATATTCAATTACCCAATTAAAGACAGTTATTAAAAGAATTATGGCAAATAGAGATGGATCTTCTTTATACCATTGTTCTGAAGGTAAAGATAGAACAGGAATTGTTACATTGATTTTATTAACAATCTTAGATTTCGATATCGATACTATTTTTGAAGATTATCTTTTAACTAATAGATTTGTTAAATCAAAAGCAAAAAAATTAGCGTTCCAAGCTTTAATTAAAGAAAAAAGCTTTAAATCAATGAAAAAAGTTTATGGCATCTATACAGTTGATAGAAGCTATTTACAAGGCTATATTGACGGAATTAATGAACAATATGGTTCCATTGAAGAATTTATTCGTTTAGGGCTTGAAATCTCCAAAGAAGAAATAGATGAATTTAAAAAATTTGCTTTAGTGGATGCTTCATTCCCAAAAGCAGTTATTAGTGAATAAGCTGGTTCAACCAGCTTTTTTTGAAAAAGGAGGCTTTATGCAATATCCTACATTATTTAAAGAAAGAAAAAGCGTTAGAAATTTTACTTCACAAGAAATATCAGATTCTGATTTATTAGAAATATTAAAAGCAGGCCAAGCAGGTCCAACGTGTGTTAATTCTAGAGACTTTGAATTCATTGTAATTAAAAATAAAGATACTTTAAAAAAACTAAGCGAAAACAACGGAAAATCAGCATGGATGTTACCTAATGCGAATGTGGCTATTATGGTATGTGGTAATTTAAATAATGCTTTTGAAAAAGATAAAGATTATTGGATTATTGATAATTCTATCGCATGCCAAAATATCATGTTAGAAGCCCAAATGTTAGGGATTGGTTCGGTAATGTTAGGATGTTATCCTCAAAAATATAAATTGGATGGTTTAATTAAGATTATGAATTTACCTTCATATATTATTCCTTTATCCATTATTGCCTTAGGATATGAATCAAAAGAAGAAATGAATAAACCTAAGAATGTCTTTGAAGAAAATAAAGTTCATTATGAAGCTTTTAAGGAGGCTAAATAGATGATTTATTTAGATTATGGTGCAAATTATCCAACTAAAAAAGAAGTATTAGATGAACTTTGTAAAGTGGAACAAGAATATCATGGTAACGCCAATTCAATCCATGAAGAAGGAAAAAGATCAAAAGAATATTTTAATTATGTAAATAATGAAATTAAAAACTTATTATCCTTAGGTGATGATAAAGAAATTATTTATACTTCCAGCGCGACTGAATCAAATAATCTTGCGATTAAAGGTATTGTTGAAGCTTATTCTTCTTTTGGTAATAAAGTATTAGTTAGTGAATTAGAACATTCATCTATCAATGGGTGTTTAGGTTATTTAAAAGATAAAGGTATTCAAGTAGAATTTATTAAAACTAAAGAAGATGGTCATATTGATGAAGAAGATTTAAAAAATAAATTAACATCAAATGTTATTTTAGTTGTCATTGGATTAGTTGATGGAGAACTTGGTACTATCCAAGATTATAAAAAAATAAGTCAAATTGTTGCTTCATCTTCTTCCCATCTATTAATGGATGTCACTCAAGGAATGATGAAAGTTAAAATTGATTTTTCTTATATTGAATTAGCTTCTTTTACTCCTCATAAATTTGGAGGACTAACAGGAACTGGTGTCTTAATTAAAAATAAAAATACTATTTTAACTCCTTTAATCCACGGGGGAGAATCTTCTTCTATTTATAGAAGTGGATCAATACCTTTAGGATTAATTGCTTCAACTTATAAGGCTTTAGAAATAGGAATCAATAACTTTGATAAGAATAATCAAATAATAGAAGAATTATCCTCATATTTAATTACTAAATTACAAGATATAAAAAACATTCATATCAATTCTTTTGAAAATAAAAATATATTTAATCTATCTTATAAGGGCAAAAGAGGCTCATATATGGTAGAATACTTATCAAGCAAAGGAATTTGTGTTTCACAAAAATCCGCTTGTAGTATTAAAAATACGCCTTCAAAAATTGTTATGGCGGTATATAAAAATAAAGAACTTGCATTATCAAGTTTTAGAGTATCAATTTCTGAATACAGCAAAAAAGAAGATATTGATGCTTTAATCGATGCATTAAAGGAGCTTTAGATGGAAAGATATCAAGAAATAGAAAGAAGTATTATTACAACATATCGTTCTTCAATTTGGGCTAATTTTATTAAAGCAGTTAGAGAATATAAATTAGTGGAAGAAAATGATCATATCTGCGTATGTATTTCCGGCGGAAAAGATTCAATGTTGATGGCTAAATTATTTCAACAACTTCACGCGCATAGTGATTTTCCTTTTGAAGTAACTTATTTGGTCATGAATCCTGGTTATAATGATATTAACTTACAAGTCATTAAAAACAATTTAAATTTATTAAATATTCCTGCGATTATTAAAGAAACTAATATCTTTGAAATCGCTAACTCACAAGATAGATCTCCTTGTTATTTATGTGCGAAGATGAGAAGAGGAGCGTTATATAATTTCGCGACTTCTTTAGGCTGTAATAAAATTGCTTTAGGTCATCATTATGATGATGTTATTGAAACAACTTTAATGAATATGCTTAATTCAGGTTCTATTCAAACAATGTTACCTAAATTAAAATCCAAGAATTATAACAATATGGAACTAATTAGACCAATGTATCTAATTAGAGAAAAAGATATTATTAAATGGAAGAATTTTAATAATCTTCAATTTATCCAATGCGCATGTCGATTCACCGAGAATTGCGCGATTTGTGATAATGGGGGAGGAGGCTCTCAAAGAGCTGCGACTAAAAAACTTATCCACGATTTATTAGAATATAATCCCCAAGTAGAAAAGAATATCTTTAAATCGATGACAAATGTCAATATGGATATGATTTTAGGCTATAAAAAGAATGGCAAAGTGGTATCTTATTTAGATGAATATGAAGGAAATGACCATGAAGAAAAATAAATTATTATTAGTTTTATTTATATCAATTATTTCTTTAACTTCATGTGCGATTGTTCCTCATAGTAGTTCATCCTCTTCAAGTGATTCAAATAGTAGTTTTGAAAGTTCTAGTTACGAAGATTCATCTAGTGTTTCTTCAAATAAAGAAAGTAGTTCATCTTTAAATAATGTTAGTTCTTCTTATTCAAGTGAAGATTATTCTAACTGTAATACATTAACTTTAAAATCACTTGTTTCTGGTTCATATAGTGAAAATTATGATTCAGGTTCTATTAATGGATATACTTTCACTTATTATCGTGCCGCGAGATTTGTTAATGGAGTAGTTACTTTAAAACCAATTACTAAGGTATTTGATATAGAAGAATTAAATGGTTCATTATTAAACGATAATGCCATTTATGGAATGAAACAAATTCAAATTACTTATCAAACTAAGACAAGTTCATCAAAAGCGAAAATATCTTTTGGTGATAATATGTCTTATGGTAATTCTATTTTATTAGATGCATCAGCTTCTTATGTCACTAATACATATAATATCAATGGTAACTTCTTTAAAATTGAAACAGGTGATGCTGAAATAGATATTAAATCTCTTATTATCACTTATGATGGAATATCTAAATCTTATAGCAAATATGATTATGATTATTCTAATGATTATTATAGACTTAATCCTACAACCTATGAAGGAAGCTTAGTAAGTGGAGTTTCATCTATTGATGTACCAACTAAGGTTGAAAAGACATCTACTGGTTATAATATTTTAGAAACAAAGAAATATACTTATTATGAATATGATAAAGTTATTTCTAATAAATCTTTAAGTTATTCAGTTGCATTGACAGATCCTAAGGATATCGCGAATTATGTAATTGCTTTTAATTCTTTCCCGGTTAATTATGTAGCTCAAACAAATTATTCAAACGCGACTAGTTATTTTAAAGATAAGACTAGATGCATATCGCATTATTCAAGAACTAATGGTTACGCAACGGCAGTACCTTATGCAATATATTCAAATAACAAACCTTTATATTATGAATTAGATATTGCTTTAAGCAATAAATATTCTGGAAATAACCGTGGATCTGGAAGACTAGTTGTCTTTATGAAAGGTTATTCGACAAGCAAAACAAAAAAATATGATTCATCTAATGTAGCTTTATATACTGATGATCATTATCAAACCTTCGCGGAATATTTAAATACTGGTTTATTTGGACCTCGATTTAACGCGGAAAATAAAACTTTAGTTAGCACTTCTTGGAAAGAAGTTGCGACTTTAAATTAAGGAGAAATTATGAAAAAAATAGGAAAATTAATTCTTTTATCATTATTAGTCTTACCTATTTTTTCTTGTGCTTCAAAAGACGAAGATTTAATCTCTGTTAAAAGAATTTATAATATTGAATCAAAAGTAGATATTAGTTTTGAAGAATTAGAATCCAAATTTAATAATAAAGAAGATTTTATTTTATATATCTATGATGAATCTTGTGAAGCTTGTAATAACTTTGAACCGATTTTAAATGCTTATATTAAGAATAATAAAACTTTAATATATTCTCTTGATTCTATGTTAATAAATACATCTAATTCTTTTCTTCCTTATTCATATACTCCAACAATAGGATTAATTAATAATGGAGAAGTTAAATATAAAATAGATGGTGTGAGTGAAGAAAATATCTTTTCTTCTTATTCATCTTTTGATTCTTATTTAAAAGATAAAATTGCTTTATCTAATGAAATAGAAGTAACTAAAGATACTTATGCTTCTTTATTAAATAGTGAAGAAGAATATATTATTTTATATTATTGGTCTAAATGTTCAGATTGTTCTTATATGTTTAATAATTTCTTTAATGATTATATTAAACAAAATCCATCTATTACTTATTATGGATTTGAACTAAGCTATTATTATGCGAATAGAAAAGATCAAAATGATAGTTTTTGGACCTCTTTTACTAAAGAAGTTGGATTATCTTTGGATGGCTCATCTTTAGGTTATAAAAATGGGGTAGTACCAACTTTCCAACATCGTAAGAATAAACAAATTCTTGACCAAGTTATTATCTTTAATGATGATTATTCAAAAATCTCTAATGATAATGGTGAAATAGAATCTATAAGTATAACTTCTTCTTATTATCAAGATTCTCCATATATTGGAAAAACATATGTTAGAAGTGAAAATAAATCAGCGATTAGTCAATATCATGAAGACACATCTACTTTTTATTTTAATAAAATAAAGGACATCTTTAACAAGATGAAATAAGATTATGAAACTAGAAGAATATATAAATTCATTTATTAAAAGATATGATGATGAACATTTAATACATTTTCTTAATAAGAGTTATTTTCCTAACCTTCATGAAGAAAAGAAATCTTTTATTTCTTCAAAAGGTAATAAGATAATGACTTTTATAAATTATTATGATAATTATGATCCAACTAAATTAATTGTTTTTGTCCATGGCTTAGGTGGAGGACATCTATCTTATTTCAGAGAAATAGAATATTTCTGTAAAAAAGGATATTTAGTTTTATCTTATGATATGACAGGATGTTTTGAATCAAGTGGAATATCTATTTTAGGTTTTTGCCAAGCAATATGTGATTTAGATGATGTTTTAAATTTTATTAAATTAGAAGATTTCTTTAAAAATAAAGAAATTATTTGTATTGGTCATTCAATGGGAGGATTCGCGGTTAATAATATCCATATCCTTCATAAAGAAGTAAAAAAGGTTGTTGTTATTTCAGGTATTACTACAATTAATAATTTTGTTAAAAGCTTTGAATTAAATGATCAAAAAGATATTTTAAAATATGAAAAAGATGTTAATTTAAAATATGCTTTATTAGATCCTATAAATTCTTATAATGATCAAGAATTACATGCATTAATCATTCATTCAAAAGATGATAATATCGTTAATTTTAATGATAATGCTATGTATTTATATAACAATATCAAAAATAAGAATGTAACATTCTATTTTGTTGATGGCAAATTACATAATCCTAATTATCAAAAAGATTCTATTCAATATATGAATGATTCATTTAATGAATATTTTTCTTTACTAAAAGAAAATAAGTTAACTACTTTTAAAGAAAAGAAAGATTATTTCGATAAATTAGACTTTGTATATATGACAAATCAAGATGAAGAAGTTATGGAAAAAATATGCTCATTTATCAATAAATAGTAAGTAATAGATATTATTTATACGTTAAAAGTGGCTTTTTTTATATAAATTGACATTGAACCTTTGGAAGTATATAATACTTCTAGAGGTTTTTTGCTATGAAAGATGAAACTCTTAATATTCAAGTTAAAAAAGAAGATATTGATAATCTTAATTTTTATGATGATTTAGTTTTTAATGATGAATTAAAAGCTATTTTACATTCTGATTTGTTTAAAAATAAATCTATTTTTGTTTATTTTAGTTCTTATAAAAAAAATAATAATGAAGTTGATGTAATGGTGTCTATTAGAAAAGAAAAAGATCTTTTCTTTATAAGTGTCGGCCCTTTAATTCAAAATGAAGATGAAGATAATTTATTATTAATTGATGGAATCTTCTTCCGTTATGACATCAAAACTAAGATATTTGAAATTAAAGATTATAAGAATAATAAAATATCATATTACAGTTACAAAGAAATTATTGATCGTAAGATAAATCCTTTAAAGGTCGATAATGCTTACTTTCCAAGTTTTGTTTATTTAATTAATAAAATAGTTACAGGTAAAAAGAATCTTGAACCAGAAGTTTATTTTAAAATTAAAAAGAAAGCATATGTCCTTGATGGAGTAAAGAAAAGTTCTTCTTTAGTTGTTGGCTTTTTTAGAAACGATGATGCTTATATTAAAAAGATGGAAGAATTAGAATCTTCTTCCATCATTGATAAATTAACTGGTGTATACAATAAAAGTGAAATTACTAAACGTTGTCATTTATTAATTGATTCATTAGGACCAAAAGATAAATTATTGTTTGGTATTATCGATTTAGATTATTTTAAAAATATTAATGATACTTATGGCCATACTTTTGGTGATAATATCTTAATTGCTTTTTCTAATGCATTAAAAGTAATTGTTGATAAATATAAAGGTATTACAGGTAGAATTGGAGGAGATGAATTTATTTTCGCTCTTCCGGTTAATACTAATGTTGAATCAGAATTAAAACCTATTTGTCGAGAAATTAAATATGAAATTAAAAATATTGAAATAGATGGCGCAAAATTCAATCTTTCATCCACGATGGGACTTGCTTGTTATCCAAAAGATGGAACAAGTTATGATGAATTATTTGAAAAGATTGATAAAGCATTATATAGAGGTAAGATTAAAGGAAGAGATTGCTATATCATTTATAGTGATGCAAAACACGGTTCTTTAACCTTTAATAACAATAAAGTACAATTTACAGGCCTTCCTGAAAGAAATAAATCTGACGCAGCCTTTATTTCAGACTGTTTGGATCAACTTATCGGAGGAACTGATTTAGAAAAAGAGATCGCTTCTATTATTGAAAAGATGGCTATTCATTTTAGATTGGAACATATTACCTTATGCGATCCTAATTTAAATGTTACTTTCCAATATTCTCAAAATGATATTTTCTTAACTAAAGGTTATGAGATTATCAAAGATGAACGCTATAATACATTGTTTAAATCTGACAATATGTTACAAATATCTGATGTTATGGATACTAGATTAAAGAATAAAGAAGCATTTGATTTTTATTCTTCTTTAGATATTAAAGCATTAGTTCAAATTAAGCTTGTTAATAATGATGTTTTATCAGGCTATATGTTAATTGATATGTCCAATGAAAGAAGAGCATGGCAGCCTGAAGAATTAATGTATTTCAACATTCTTTCTAAGATTATTTCTGGTTTCTATTATAAATATCAAAATATAAAATAAACTAAATGTTATATCTCATTAATGAGGTGTAACATTTTCATCAAATGATTGATAAATTATAAGAAAGGAATATTTTATGATAAAAAATACAGGAGCCTTATTTGGAACTCGTTATCGAGTTATTGTTACAACTGATATAGGTGGAAGTGATTATGATGATTTTCAATCGATGGTTCATTTCTTATTGTATTCAGATTTATTTGATGTTGAAGGGTTAATTTCTTCTGCCTGGGGCAATGGAAGAAAAGAACATATTTTAGAAGTTATTGATGCTTATGAAAAAGATTATCCTAAGTTATTAAAATATTCTAAAAATTATCCTACGCCTTCATATTTAAGAAGTATTACTAAACAAGGAGAAATTAATTTTGCGCCTTTTAAAGGCTATTCTTCTCCGACTGAAGCAAGTTCATTAATTATTGAATGCGCACATAAAGATGATGATCGTCCTTTATATATTTTAGGTTGGGGATTACTTGAAGATATCGCCCAAGCTTTACATGATGATAGAACTATTTTACCTAAATTAAGAGTTAATTATGTCGCAGGTCCTAATAAAAAATGGGGATTAAATGCTTATCAATATATTAGAGAGAATTTCCCTGATTTATGGATTATTGAAGATAATTCTACTTATCGTGGTTGGTTTAATGGGGGAAATCAAGAAGGAGATTATTCTAATTCGACCTTTGTTTCAAAATATATTAAAGGACATGGAGCTTTAGGAGATTATTATTATCAAAAAGGTAGTCAAATAAGAATGGGTGATACTCCAACAGTTAGCTATTTTCTAAAAGGTAATCCTGAAGATCCTACTTCTAATTCTTGGGGAGGAAGCTTTGTACAAGTTTATAATCGTCCAGAAGCTTATTTTGATAGAGATACAACTATTGATGATGTAGTAGAAGAATTCACGATGATTGAATTTACCTTTAAAGGACCTATATTAAATAATCAAGATGAAGATATACCAGTATTTAAAATGAAAGTAAGAAATCAATATTTTGATGGTTTCTATGTGGGTAATGGAACTTATAAAATAAGATTTATGCCTAAATCAATGGGTGTATTTGAATATGAAATAATAAGTGATATTAAAGAATTAGAAGTTCATAAAGGCGCATTTACTTCTAGTTGGGAGAAAGAAGAAAACCGCGAAGAAAAGGGTCAACATCTAACTTCTTGGTATTCAGATTCTTTAGATGAAAAATATCTAGATGGATATATCTTTGGAGCGAAATCAATTTCTAATTATCGACAAGAATACTTAGATGATTTTAAAAGATTAATGGAAAGATTAAAGTAATAAATGAGTATTAACTAATATGTTTATAAGACATAAAGGTTAATACTTTTTATATGAACATATTAAATATAACAAAATTATTGACAAATGAATTTTTACGTCTTATACTTATAATCGTTAACAGAACATAACAAAAATAACTGTTAACTTTAAAGGGTGAATAAATGAAAGTAAGAAGTATTAATGAATTTCCTCCAATTGATAAAATAGAAGATTATCCTGATTTAATTTTATATTCAGATGATGGTGCAATGGGTATACCTTCTTTGCTTATTTATATTATCAATAACCATGCTTACTTTTTTAACACTTCCAATAATATCTATCCTTTATATAAAGAATATTTGAGACTTATTAAATATTATTATCCTGAAATTCCTTTAATTAAATCTAATAATTATAATATTACTTCTTATAGGAAGCCTAATAATGATTCTTATTTAGATTATTATCTAGGAATGGGTAATTATCTTTTAATAAAAAAAGATGGTAAAGCAAATAAAACTATTAAAGATTTTTCTTATCCTTCGATTGTTAATTATATAAATGAAGGTTGGAGTGATGAAGAATTAACTTCTTTAATAGACAATAAGATATCTTATCCTAAAGATGTATTATTTAGCTTTAGCGACAAAGAAGAGATTTTAGATATAGAATCATTTTTAAAAACAAACAATTTTATTTTCAAAGACAATAAAGAAGATATATTGTCAGAAAAATATTATCTATGCGTTGATTGTGAAAATAAAATAGTTAGTTATATTCCTACTTCAATAGGAGAAAACAAAGATTTAATGTTTTTTGATATCAAGTTCTTTGATATTAAAAATATTATAAAATTAACTTTAATTGAGTTAGAAAAGAAAGATTAGGTGAAATTATGATAACAAGATTAGGTGATTTAGATATTGAATTTACTTCAGGGCAAATTCAATCAAGAGTTGAATTTAAAGGTGAAGGAGATGCTTTAAAAAAGATTGATAGCATTGTTCCAAAAGCAATTGAAAATGGTTATTTAAACCATGAAAGCTTATCATCCTTCAATGTAAAAAAGGATGTAGAAAAAATAAAAGTGTCAAATGTAGGAGATATTATTTTAAAACTCAGTACTCCTTATGATGCATGTATTATTGAACCAGGTGATGAAGATTTATTTATTCCATCATTCTGTATGGTTTTAAGAATTAATGATAAAAATATTGATCCTTATTTTTTATTATCATTTATTAATTCAAAATCATTCTTTAACCAAGTAAAACAAACTTCAGTTGGTAGCGTTTCTAATATTATTAATATCGCAAAAGTAAAAGATGTAAGAATACCTCTTTTACCTTACGATGAACAAGTAAGAATTGGTGATCGTTATAAAAAGACTATTGAAAAGATTAAGACTATGAAAGATATAATATCTTTAGAACATGAATATTATGATACATATTTCTTAGAAAGAGAGAACTATTAGTATGGATGATTATGATTTATTATTAGATTTAAGAAAAAAGGGTGTTATTCCTTATTATGGATTTGTTAATTCATCCATAGGTTTATTATTTTTGAAATATTTAAGAAAGAAACAATATGGAGGAGAGTTAGATTTTAAATTAGAATGTAATACTCTTCATCCTGATTTTGTAGAAGGATTTTTAGGTCATGTAGAACAAGAATATTCTTTAGATAAAGGTTTATTATTTGATATATATGATAAAATGGAAACCAATGTTTTAGATAGTGAAGTAAAAAAATATTTAGCTTCAGAATTATATGATTATACTAAAGAAGAAAAAGTTAATTTAATTTATAATTTAATATCTTATGCTGATAAAGATATGTCTAGAACTAATATGTATACGACTAATAGATCATTAGTTGAATTAGTTAGACAAATTCTTGATGTCAAAGAAGATGAAGCTTTTATGAATACATTCTCTGGATTAAATGTAGCTTCTATTGATATTAATGCGAAGAGATATATTGGTTATGAATCAAAAAGAGATGTTTTGGCACTTTCTTATATGATTATGATTTTCTTGGATAAAAAGAATTTCTCACTTCGTAATGATGATATATATTCTCTTTCTAATAATGAAATTGAAAAAGTAGATAAGATTTTAACAGATGGTCCTTGGGGAACATTTAATTCAAGGGATGAATATTTTGAAAGATCGATAATATCTAATAAGATGGAATATCATAACATTGAAATAACTATTGATGCTTTAAAAGAAAATGGTAAGGGAGTTATTATCGTTCCAAATAAATTTGCTTTAAGTGAAGCTTATAAAGACTTAAGAAAGAAATTAGTAAATGAATGTTTATTAGACGCGGTTGTTTCTTTACCTCCATTAGGTAATGGGGTAAATGTGAATCCTTATTTATTAGTTATTTCTAATAAGGGACAAATAAGAGATGAAGATGGTGAATATTTAGAAGCTAATATGATTTTATTTGTTGATGCGAATAGAAGTAAATTCTATGCTCAATATAAAAGAAATTATTCTCTAACTAAAGAAGGTATTGATGAAATCGCGTATATCGTAAATCATTATAAAGAAACTCCTTATTCTACGATGGTTCATGATTATGAATTAGATGATAATATGTCTTTACTTACTTCAAAGTTTGTTGATTCTGATGAAGATAAAAAATATCTTCGTCCACATCGTAGTACATATGAAATAGAAGAAGAATTATTTGAATTATATAAAAAATTTGATTCATTAATAAAATAAATATTAAAAGGAGATCAATGAAAAATAACGAAAAAAATTTTTATATTTATTCTTTAAATATAATTGATTATATTAAAAATAAATTT
>CAVFKD010000013.1:0-43183 GCA_963623095.1 bacterium
TAGCTCAATTGGCAGAGCAACTGATTTGTAATCAGTAGGTTGCTGGTTCGATTCCGGTGGTCGGCACCATTTAAGTAAATTAAAGCTTTGATTAAGTTCAAAGCTTTTTTTGTACTTTAGGAGTAACACACATGGATAAAATAGAAAGAATAAAAGAAAATAAATCTTATATTAGTAATCATTGCCCAGAATTATCGAATGCTCAATTAAAAGCAAAAACACTCTGTCAAAAATATAATATGTGTTTACCTGATGAAACTAAATTAAAAGAAGAAATTCTTATTTCACTTCTTGGTACTTATCATCCATGTGGAATAGAACCATCATTTCATTGTGATTATGGATTTAATATTCACTTACATGGTTTTTGTTTATTAAATTATAATTGTGTTATTTTAGATACATCTCCAGTAAATATTGGTAATATGGTCTTTATCGCTCCTAACTGCGTAATTGCTTGTTTTGGTCATGCAATTGATCCAATCAAAAGAAGCAAAGGAATAGGAACTTCTAAACCAATTACAATAAAAGATAATGTTTGGATAGGTGCTAGTTCAACAATTCTTGGAGGAGTAACCATTGGAGAAAATTCAATCATTGCCGCGGGAAGTGTTGTAACAAAGAATATCCCTTCTAATGTAATCGCCGGAGGAGTACCTTGTAAAGTAATTAGAAATATTGAAGAAAAAGATAAAATAGATCCTTCTTTAATTGAATTTTAAATTTTAAACAAAGTAAAAAAACGCTAATTTTTAGAAATTAACGTTTTTTTATTCACTTTTGTATATTTTAAGTTAAAATAATATTTAACAAGTTATTAAAAATTAAATGAATGAGGTGATATTATGCGATCGAAAGCACATTGTGTTTTAAAGTTATACGATTATTTAATGAAACAACAAGATGTTATTATGGAAGAATTTATGAAGGAATATAATATTTCTTCTCGTACTTTTAGAAGATACATCAATGAAATCAACCAATATATGTTAGACGCCTCAATTAATAAGAAAGCATATTTTAATCGTGTTACAAATTCTTATATGCTAAAAAATATTTAGCTTTCTTTTTTTAAGTCTCTTTTCATTAATAAATCAATCTCCTCACGAGGAGATTTTTTTTCGAATAAAACATGGTATACGCTTGAAACAATTGGCATTTCAATTTTATATTCTAAACAAGCTTTATATAAATAAGCACAAGCTTTAACACCTTCAACAGTTTTAGAATTATTATTTAATATTTCTTCTGCATTATTTGCTTGTCCTATTGCATAGCCAAAAGAAAAGTTTCTAGATTTAAAAGAAGTACATGTTAAAAATAAATCACCAATTCCAGTTAAACCTAAATATGTTTCTTTTTTACCGCCTTTATAAACGCCGAATTTAGTCATTTCGTGTAGGCCTCTAGTAATTAAAGCAGCACGGGCATTATCTTGAAATCCAAGGCCTGAACAAATACCGCTGGCAATCGCGATAACATTTTTAATACAAGCGCCATATTGTGCACCTATTTCATCATCATTGGTATATACTCTAAAATATGCATTTGAAAACATCTTTTGAACCACTTGCGCATATTCTAAGTTTTTACTTACCGCGGAAATTAAAGTAAATTCTTTATTCGCTACTTCCAAAGCAAAACTAGGTCCAATCAAAGTAACAACATCTTTATAAGAATAACCATTTAATGCATTTTTAATTGTATCTGATAAAGGTGAAAAAGTCTTTCCATCTAATCCTTTTGCGACATTAACAATCAAAGTATTACCCTTTGAATATTCTTTTATTTGAGAGCATATTGATTCTAAAGCGCCACTAGGAGTAGCGATAAGAATAACTTCTGGATCAAATAATGTTAATGCATCTTTAATTGAAGTAGTCGCTTTTAAATTGTCATTTAATAATGTTTCATTAAAGAATTTAGAATTCTTATGGTTTAAATTAATATCATTAACTTCTTGTTCATTAACACCATAAATTAATACTTCATGATTGTTATCGCTTAAAACATTACCTAAAGCACTGCCCCAAGCACCACTTCCTAATATTGTTACTTTCATAAACTCTCCTTCTTATTTGCTTTATTTTTAATTAAATATATCAATATATCTATAAATAATATAATGACAAATGGAATACATGCACCAAGCATATCAATTCCTACATCTTTAAAAGATGGTCCTCTTGATCCTGCGAATACTTGAATAAATTCGCTTAAACAAGCAAGTAATAAGCTAACACCAAAAGATATAGGATAAGAAATATATTTCTTTTTAATAAACATTAAATATGTCAAAGTACCAAATAAACTCATCGCCATAAATAATCCAAAATGACCAACTAATTTTCTAATCCAATAAGAAAAAGTCGCAATATCTTTAATATATGGTTGTCTAATAACGCTGACATTAATAACCTTATCTAAATGTTGTCCATCATAATCAAGGGATATTTTAATAGTTGTGTCACCTTTTTCTAATGTTTGAATTAAGCCATTATCATCAATAACTAATATGGAAGTATCGCCACTTTCAAACTTAACATTTTTATAAGTTGCTTCACTATCAAAAGAAATATTTAATTTCGTGGAATTTAAAACGCTTAAAGATAAAACTCCATTACTTAAAGTATTATTAATTTTAATTTCACTAGGAAATACATCATATGTTTTTAAATTAGTTTCATATAATTTATTACCATTGCTTCTAGAAATAACTTCCAAAGATAAATTATCAGATGATTTATAAATAAATAATTTATTATCTTTTACTTCTAAATATGATTCATCTACTTTGTAATATAAATCATTAATATTTGCTTCACTTGGTAAATAACTATAACTAATATCATAACTAGAATTGACATATAATTTTTCATTAAAAGAATTTAAAGAATATGAAGTAATAGTTTTATTATTTCCACTTGTTCCTAGTTTAAATTCTAATGATGTATTTTTATCATCATTTAAAGAAATATCGATATTAAAACTATTCGCGTTATTATCTAAATAAAAAGCACCATATTCATTAACATTGACACTACTAGAAGTATAATTACATTTATAAATATGTGTATCACTAATAATATCAATGTAATGATATGTATTATAATCTAATACCATATCTTTAGAATATTCTTTTCCATCAATTAAAATACTATATTCATCAATTGAAGGATAACTAACTTTAATAGGTAAATTTAAAAATACATCGCTATTGGCTTTAGAAGTAGCTTTAATTTCACATTCACCTATACTATTAAAAGTAACATTACCATGAGAATCAACCGATGCAATTGAAGGATTGGAGCTAACATAAGTTAAACTCTTATTAGATGCTTCAGAAGGTAAAACATTTAAATCTAATTTAATATTTTCACCAAGATAAGTATTTTCTAAAGAACTATTTAATTCAATCTTATTAACATCGATATAAACATTGTTTTCTTTTGTGACTTTATTTAGGATTGATGAAAAAATATTCACCACTTTATTAGATTCATTGCTGGAAGTTGTTCCATTTAAAGAAGCATGAACAATAATTAATGTTGAACATATAATATATAAAACTAAGCAAATGTATTTAAATATATTTCTCTTTTTCATAATATCCTCGCAAGAAAAAGTATAACACTTATAAAAATAAATATCATTTAATTAAAATAATTCTAACCACTTTTATAAAATTGGTATACAATAGATAACTAGAAAGGAGCAATATGGAAAAAATATCAAGTTTAGAATTAATTATTTCTCTTTTAAAGCAGGGCCATATAATTACTTATAAACCATATAACAATCCTAGCAACTTTCTAATTTTTAAAGGAGACAAAAAGATTAAGGTCTTTAATGAACATCTCTCTTATTATATTAATGAAGATGATCTTAAGGAGTTAGCTAACCTTTTTGAATTCTATTTATATAACTAATAACATCAGGAGGTTAATATGTTAAAAGTTTGTAATCACCCATTAATTGACGTCAAGTTAAACCACATGAGAGACGAAAATACACGTCCAAAGGAATTTAGAGAAGCATTAGATGAAATTGCATCTTTAATGACTTATGAAGTATTTAGAGATTTAGAAGTAGTCGATACTGATAAAACAATCACTACTCCTACTAGCGCAGTCTTACCAAAGAAAAAGATTAAACAAAATTTAATCATTGCACCAATCTTAAGAGCAGGCTTAGGCATGGTCGAAGGTGTTAGAAACATGGTTCCAACAGCAAGAATCGGTCATATTGGTATGTTTAGAAACGAAGAAACATTAGAACCACAAGAATACTATTTCAAACTTCCTGAAGTAGAAAATCCATTAGTACTTATTTGTGATCCAATGCTCGCTACAGGTGGTAGCGCAAACGCTGCAATCGCGGCAGTTAAAAAAAGAGGCTATAACAACATTAGATTAATGTGTTTAGTCGGTGTACCAGAAGGTATTTCTGCAGTACAAAAAGCTCATCCAGATGTCGATATTTATATCGCTGCAGTTGATGATCATTTAAATGAAAAAGGTTATATCTTACCAGGTTTAGGTGATGCTGGTGATAGAATCTTCGGTACTAAGTAATATATAAACAAAACAAGCGAGGTTCAAAAGAATCTCGCTTTTAGTTTGTAAATGAATTACTTATCATATAAAAAGATATTTTTTACCAAACTAAAACCCAGGTTTTAGCCTGGGTATTAGATTTGGTTATTTTCTTTTGCTAAAAGCATTTCCTTTAATTGGATAGAATCAATAATTAATTTTACTAATTTTTCTAATTGAGAATTAGCTTTAAAATCAGATTTACAAGCATAGTTAACTCTATTATCTTGTAATAATTGAATAGATACATCCTTTTTATTTGGTGGGTAAACTGCGATTGCAGTACCGCCTTTTTCTTTAACTAAAGTCATCGCAGGAATATCAGTCATTCCATCACCAATATAAATCATATTTCTAAATTGAACATGTTTTGTTTCAATTCTTTGGTTAACTGTTTTATCGTCAGTAACATTCATCGCACCTTTATTAATTCTAAATAAATATTGTGTTTTTAATGTATAATTAACGATTGTTTTAGGCCAATAAGCTTCACCATATTGATCATAAAGGAATTCACAACCATATACTTGTTTAAATTCTTTGTAAATTGCGCTACCTTCGATAATCTCTTTATTTCCGGATGAAATAATATAGTGTTCAATATTAATACCATGTTCTTCACCATATTGATTAATTCTTTTAAACCAAGTAGTAACACCTTCATAGAATTTAACATCTTTACCTAAAGAATTTAAATATTCTCTAGTAAGTTTAATTTTCTTTTTATTACATTCTTCAATCATTACTCTTAAGTAAGAAAGAATAGATTCAACTCCAGTATTTTTAGATAAACTATCTGTTTTACTCCAGAATTCTTCCGGTGTTAAACCTAAATTTGGAATAAAAGAAAATGATTGCATATCATTAGTTGCGAGAGTTTTATCAAAGTCATAACATAATGCGACAGTAATTTTTTCCATAAGTTACCTCCAAGGTTTATATATTCTACAATATTTTTATAAAAATAGCAAATGCCCTATTTTAACGGTATCTAAGAACCGCTTTTGAAGATATCGAATTATCTTCTTTTAAGATGTTAAATACAATCTCATGATCATTATTTTGATATGTCGTTGTAATTATTTCATCTTCTAAAACTTCTTCATTAAAATTAATTTCAAATTCATAAATATCTAAAGAAAGATACAAATCACTTTTTAAAGCATTTAAATAATATCTAACATAACTAACATTATTTAAATGAGAAGAATAATCTATATCCGAAGAATAGACTTTATGAGTAAGTTGGTTTTGTTTTTCAATTAATGGAATACGTGAATAAATTCTAATTTTAGGAAGTATACCATCTTCTTTAATATTTAACATATCTAATGAGATTGATTCTCTTGTATTAAAATTAATTCCACATATTTCTGTATAAGAAGTTACAACCGCTTCATTATCTAATAAAACATTAGTTTCTAAGATAAAAGACATATGATTAAGTTTAACTAAATGAACTTCAAAATCTAATACATCATTTAAAGAAGGCATTTTTTCTATTACCATCTTATTTCTTAAGACAACTAAGATAATGTTATATAAAGGCTTTAAATATTCATTATTGAGATGATGATCTTCTAAATACTCAGTTGTTGCATCTTCTATTAATGCACTTAAAGAAATTAAATTAAGTTTAAAAGAAGCATCTACTTGTGAAAATCTAACTCTAATTTTTTCCATTTAAGCCTCCAATTAAACTCTTTTTAATATTAATCTCATTTGAATTAATAATTTTTTTATTGTTATTATTATCAATAACTACTAAATAACCTTCTTTAGTAAAATCTATTACTTTATAATAATTTCCTTCATGAATAATTTCACGATTCATAATAATATTGTTATTGCGATATATAGGCATTAAATCATCGATATTAATTTTTAATAGATGATCAAATTCTAATAATACTTCTTCTAATAAATCTTCTTTGTTAATAGAAATATATTCATTTATTCCTGTGGCATTAAATTCTTCTTTACCTTTTAAATTAATACCAATACCTAGAACAATATATTCCAAATCACTACCTAAATAGCTAGATTCCGCTAAAATGCCACATATTTTTTTATCATCGACATAAATATCATTAGGCCATTTAATAAAAGCGTTAATATGATGTTTTCTTAATACATTCATAATAACTAAACTCGATATTATTTCATACCTATTATCTTCTTTAAAGATAATTGAAAAAGGTAAGCAAGCAGTTGAATCCCATGTATGAGTCATTCTTCCTTTACCAGATGTTTGATTATCAGTATAAAGAACACTCCTTGAGTTAAACTCTAAGGAGTGTGATTTTAAATATGTATTAGTAGAATCCACTTCTTTAATATAATTTAAACTAAAAGAAGCAATATTTTTCTTAAATACGATATCCATTTATTTACCTAATTTTGAAACAATATCTAAATATCCATTGTAGTCAGATACATTATAAATAGTTGCAGTAGGTGAAATTTTTCTAATAAAACCAGTTAAAGTTTTACCAGGTCCAATTTCAACAAATGTATCTACACCTTGTTCTAAAAGATATTTAACAGAATCTTCAAAATAAACACTATGACAGATTTGATCTTTTAAAATATCATTTAAAGGACGAGTTTCTTCTTTACCAGAAACATTATAAATAATTTTATAAACAGGTTTGTTTGGTGTAAATCTATCTAATACTTCTTTTAATTCGACAGAAGCATTATTTAATAATGAAGAATGGAAAGCACCTGATACATTTAAAGGAATCGCTCTTCTTGCTTTAGCTTCAATTAAAAGTTCACAAGCTTTATCAACTGCGTCATTGCTACCTGTAATAACAATTTGTCCTGGGCAATTGTAATTTGCGATTTCAACTACTCCATTATCAACTTTCTTTAAAGTTTCTAAAATAGTTTCTCTATCTAAACCGATAATCGCAGCCATCTTAGTTGTTCCTAAAGGTAAAGCATTTTGCATGATTCTACCTCTATTAGAAATAATTTCAATCGCGTCTTCAATCTTCCAAGTTTCTGCGAAAGCTAAAGCAGTATATTCACCTAAAGATAAGCCACAAGCATAACTTGGAACAATACCTTTTTCTTTTAATGCTGTTGCAATAGCAAATCCAGTTAATAACATCGCTTTTTGAGCGTATGCAGTTTGATTTAATAATTCATTTTCATTAAAGCATAAATCTTTAATTTCAGGGAATTTATCATAAATATTTTTAACGGAGTCTAAATTTTCATAAAAATCTTTACCCATTCCAATATATTGGGCACCTTGACCCGCGAAACAAAATGCAATTTTCATAAGTTACCTTTCTAACCGATATGACGGTATTTATTAAATCTATTTTCTAATAATTCATCTTTACTTAATGCACTTAATTCATCAAGTTTTGCGATGAGTTTTTCCTTTATTTGGCCACCGTATTCTTTAGAAATATAAGTAACGCCACCTAAAGGTTCTTTGATGATTTCATCAATAATTTTATAATCTAGTAAATCTTTACTAGTCATCTTCATAATTTCGCATACATCTTCTACTTTAACTGTGTTTTTAAATAAAATAGATGCAAAACCTTCTGGAGATAAAACTGAATATATCGCATTTTCAAACATGTAGATATAATCAGAAACTGTTAACGCTAAAGCTCCTCCAGAGCCACCTTCAGATAATACAATCGCGATAACTGGAACTGATAATTTAGAAAATTCCATTAAGTTATTGGCAATCGCTCTAGCTTGTCCTCTTTCTTCTGCACCTTTTCCAGGATATGCACCAGAAGTATCAACAATTGTAATAATAGGACGATTAAACTTTTCAGCTTGTTTTGCGAGTCTTAAAGTTTTTCTAAATCCTTCAGGAGATGTCATACCAAAGTTTCTTTTAATATTTTCTTTAGTATTAGTACCTTTTGCTTCCGCAAGAACTGTAACTGGATATTTTCCTAAATAACCAATACCTGCGATAATTGCTGCATCATCACCATAATATTGATCGCCATGTAATTCATAAAAATCATCGATTAAAGCATTAATTAATGTTTTAGCTTTAACTCTTTTATCGCTACGAGCGATATTAACTCGGTCATATGCGCTTAAAGAAGAATATGTTTCCATCAATAATTGTTTTAATTCTTTTTTTAATGCATCATATTCAGGTGCTGAAGGATCGAGGTTAACAATTTGCTCTTTTAATTGAGCTATTTTTAATTCATTTTCTTCAAGTATCATATTATCTATAATTATGAAGTTTTAATAGCTTATAAAGCGTAACCTTCATATCCTTTCTTTCAACGATATTATCAATATATCCTTTATCTAAAAGGAATTCTGATGTTTGGAAATCTTTTGGTAATACTTCTTTAATAGTTGATTCAATAACTCTTCTACCAGCAAAGCCAATTAAAGTTTTAGGTTCTGCGAGAGTTATATCCGCTAAAGAGGCAAATGAAGCACTAACTCCACCTGTTGTAGGATCAGTTAGTACTGAAATATAAAGTTCTTTTTCTCTTAATTTACCAATAGCTTGGCTAGTTTTAGCCATTTGGAATAAAGAAATAATACCTTCTTGCATTCTTGCTCCACCTGAGCAAGTAAATAAAATTAAAGGTAAGTGTTCATCTAATGCTTTTTCACACATTAAGGCAATTTTTTCACCGCAGACGCTACCCATACTACCCATCATAAAGAAGCTATCCATGACACCAACTAAACAAGAGATGCCATTAATTTTTCCTTTAACACAAACAATAGATTCATCAATTTCTGAAGTTTCTTTTGCTTTGTTTAATTTTTCTTCATATGTTGGGAAATCTAAATGATTTTCAGGTAAGTTAGAAAATAGATATTCATATCCATCATCCATTACTTGTTTTAAGCGTTCTTTTGCGTGTAAACGAGCATGATATCCACAGTTTGGGCATACGTATAATGAATCTGAGTATGCTTCAGTTAAAATAGTTTTTTGACAAGATGGACATTTAACCATTAATCCATCTGGAACTTGAATAGGAGTTGTTTTTTCATCACGTTTTCTAAATTGAAGATCTGCGAGAACATTATTAAATTCTTTGATTTCTTCTTTTCTTTTATCGAATATATCTGGCATTTTGTTCAAGCTCCTTTATCGTTTCATCAACAAAGCCAGTATTAAAGTTTCCTAAAATATACTTTGGATGATGCATAATCATATAATGGAATTCAGTAGTTGTAGGAACTCCATCGATTAATAATTCTTCTAATGCAACTCTCATTTTTCTAATTGCTTCAAGTCTGTTTTTACCAAGTACGACTAATTTTAAAATCATTGAATCGTAATATGGTGGAATAACATAACCTGGGAAGACATGAGTATCAACTCTAACACCATTTCCACCAGGTAAATGTAAGAAATTAATCTTACCTGCTTGAGGTCTAAAATCATTTGAAACATCTTCTGCGTTAATTCTACATTCAATCGCGAAGCCATTTAAATGAATATCTTCTTGTTTATATGGAAGTTTCATACCCGCGGCAATCTTAATCATTAATTTAATAATATCGACACCTGTTACCATTTCTGTAACTGAATGTTCAACTTGAACACGAGTATTCATTTCAATAAAATAGAAATTTTCTTGATCATCAACTAAGAATTCAATAGTTCCAACTGAATCATAGTTAACAAATTTAACTGCTTTTAAAGCATTATCATATAATTTATCTTTTAACTTTTGAGAAATAGATTGGCATGGTGCTTCTTCAAGCATCTTTTGTTTTCTTCTTTGCATTGAGCAATTTCTTTCAAAAAGATGGATGTAATGGCCAAATTTATCACCGACAACTTGGACTTCAACATGCTTTGGATTTAAAACTAATTTCTCAATATATAATTCATCATTTGCGAAGAATTTCTTTGCTTCTTCTTTTGCTTCTTTATACATATCCGCGAACTTAGCTTCGGATTCAACCATTCTGATTCCTTTGCCACCTCCGCCGGCACTTGCTTTAATTAAAACTGGAAAACCAATTTCTTTTGCGATATTTAAGCCTTCTTCTAATTTGACAGCCTTATAAGAACCAGGAACAATACTTACTCCTGCTTCACGCATTGATTTAATAGCTTCGGATTTATTTCCCATTAATTCCATAACTTCTGGGCGAGGTCCAATCCATGTAATACCACATTTTTCAACCATTTTTGCGAATAATGGGTTTTCACTTAAAAAGCCAAAACCAGGATGGATTGCATCACATCCTGTAACACATGCTGCTGAAAGAATTCTTTCCATATTTAAATATGAATTAGTAGAATTAGCTTCACCAATACATATTGCTTCATCAGCGAGTTTAACATGTAAAGAAGATTTATCCGCACTTGAATAAATAGCGACTGTCGCTATTCCCATTTCTTTACAAGCACGAATAATTCTAACAGCGATTTCTCCTCTATTTGCGATTAATACTTTCTTAAACATAATTAATCACCTATTAAGAATAATTTTTGATCAAATTCAACTACTCCACCTTCACTTGCGTAAATTTCTTTAACAGTGCCATCTTTAGGTGCAGTAATTTCATTCATAACTTTCATTGCTTCAATGATGCAAAGCTTATCGCCTTTTTTAACTTTAGAACCAATTTCAACAAATGGTTTAGCATCTGGATATTGAGCTTGGTGATAAGTACCAACTAAAGGTGATTTAACGATATCTTTTTCATTGACAACTTTTTCTTCAACACTAGAAGGAGCTGCACTAACATGGTCACAAGAAGATGTTACTCCTACTTGATTTTCACTCTTTGTCAATTTAATTTTCATATCATCAACTTCAATATCTAAAGATGTAATATTTGCTTTTTCAAACATCTTAACAATCTTTTCAATTTCTTCAATTTTCATATTAAGCATTTAACTCCTTTTCTTTTCTTGTAACTAATTTAACTACATCATCAACTGTAATTAATTCTTTCATTTCATCGTAATCAATTTGGATTGAAAATGCAGTTTCAAGTTCAAGAATCATTTCAACTGCATAAAGGCTATCAATGCCTAAATCTTTTAATTTTGCCTTAGGGGTGATTTTTTCTTCGTCCACATTCGCGCATTCAATTAATAATTGCTTTATCTTTTCAAACATATTTATAGCCTCCTATACGCTATTTATTTTTTACCTTTTTCTCTTTCATTAGTCCAAAAGTTATTTAAGAAAACTTTATATGCACTAGTGGTAAAAGGTGGTTTTAATAATTTAATTTTGGTGTCTTCACTTAAAGCACCATTTTCAATAAATTCCTGTCCTGCAAGAGTAAACTTTTCTAAGAATCTATCGATTTTATTTTGATTATTTAATTCAACTAAAGTCTTCATTTGAGGAACTAAAATTGCTAAATAATTATTTTGACCGCAGATACAATCATATTGTTTTAAAAGTGATGTATAAGCTAAATCAGTTTCTGTATACGCACAAGTAGAAATAACAATGAATTTTCTATTTGGGCGAGGGTTTCTTATGCCATGGAATGATTGACCATCACGAGGAGCAATTTGTCCTTCATAAGTACACATCATTGATAATAAACGATCGGTTAAGACTTTATTAATTCCTGGCATTGAGAAGAAATATAATGGATAAGAATTAATAACAATATCCGCGTTATCAATCTTTTCTTTGACAATATTTACATCATCGTTTTTAATTACGCATTCTCCTGCGGTTCTACCCCAGCAAGATAAGCAGCCTAAACATGGTGTAATTTTTAAATCGGATACGTTAATAATTTCAATATCACAAGTATTATTTACATTTAATCCTTTTAAGAAAGCATTAGTTACTACCATTGTAGAACTTCTTTCTTTTTTAGGACTACCATTTAAGACAACAATCTTTTTTCTAGTTTCCATAGATTTGTTCTTTTTTAACTGCAGTAAATGTCATTGATCCTTTTGAATAAATAACATCATTTACTTTTACTACTGCATCAAAGGAAGTTAATGGTCCCATTGTTTTAGATTTCTTAACATTGATGATAAGTGTATCACCTGGGATAACAGGTTTAATAAATTTAAAGTTGTCTACTTTTAATAAAACGTAAATAAGATCAGCATCAGAACCATCTGATTCAATTACAAGTGAACATAATTGAGCACATGATTCGATAATTAATACACCTGGCATAATAGGATTATCAGGGAAATGACCCATAAAATATGGTTCATTAACTGAAACATTCTTTAAACCAGTTGCTTCAACATTTGGAGTAAGTTCTAAGACCTTTTCAATCATTTGGAAAGGAGGTCTTTGTTTAATTCTTTTATTAATTTCATTAATGTTCATCATATTATAAAGATAAGCCTCCATCAATTGTAATTACTTGGCCTGTAATATAGCTTGCTTGATCACTCGCTAAGAAAGATACAAGTGAAGCAATATCTTCAACAATACCTAATCTATGTAATGGAATATTTTTTAAATATTCTTCTTTCTTATCTTCTGGAATATGATCTAACATTTCTGTTTGAATAAATCCAGGTGCAACTGCATTTACTCTAATACCATAAGGCGCTAATTCCTTTGCTAAAGTTTGAGTCATTGAATTAACTGCACCTTTAGTTGAAGAATATACGCTTTGTCCAGGTAAAGCGAATTTACCTGAGACAGAAGACATATTGATAATTACACCTTTTTTCTTACGGAACATTTTTAAAGCTGCTTGTTGAGCGCAATAGAAATATCCTTTGACATTTAAATCATAACATGCATCAAGATTTTCTTTTGTCATCATGAGTAATAATTCATCTCTAACAATACCAGCGTTATTGACTAATACATCAATTTGGCCATATGTTTTAGCGACTTCTTTCATCATTTTGCTAACTTCGTCTAATTTAGAACAGTCAGCTTTATAAACAATACCATCACCGCCATCAGCTTTAATTTCTTCTAATGTTTTAAGTGCGGATTCATCGCTTCTTGAATAATTGATAACAACAAAGAAACCATCCTTAGCAAGTCTAATGGCACAGCCTTTGCCAATGCCCTTACTTGCACCTGTAACAATTGCAACTTTCATAAAATTCTCCTTTAATTAATTATTTAGATAAGATAACTGCAGTATATGAACCACCAGATCCATAAGCAGTAACTAAGATATGAGATAAGCTATCAGCTTTAAGAGTTTTCTTAACCATTTTGCCATTGCTATTTACATAAGCAAAGTCATCATGATCAATTGTATTTGATAATAATAATGAAGCTTGGACAACATTTAATGCTGCAGAAGCTGCTCTTGCTTCACCAGTTCTTGCTTTTGTAGAAACAACTGGAGTTGTAAAGTTTTCACCAAATACACGTTTGTATGAAGAAATTTCTTCATTATCAACAACATCGAAACCATTACCGAAACCAACAATAGCGTCAATATCGCTTGCTTTTAATCCAGCGTGATCAAGAGCTTGTTTAATAGCTTTGTCTAAAGCTTCACCTGAATTTGATAATGTACCAAAGCTTACATCTTTATGAGTCATGCCATAGCCTGAAACATAAGCATATTTTTTAGCACCACGTTTATTAGCGTTTGTTTCGCTTTCTAAGACGATTGTAATACCACCGTCACTTAATACGAATCCTTTATTTCCTGAATATGGTTCAACATAACTATCTGCAACATATCCTAATGAAGTATATAATTCAGAAGTAACATTGATATTTTCATCACTACCTGAAGCTAAGATAACATCTTCTTTACCTTGTTCGATGATGTTCATACCATAAGCAATACTTGCTAAACCAGATTGAGCGCCATTTGTAACTGTAACGTTGTAACCTTTAATTTTTGATTGGATAGATAAATAACCACCTGCTGCATTATAAACAGTATTTGGGAAAGAGAATGCACTACCACTTGCATTACCTTTTTCAGCAATATTTTCTTCGAATTCACAACCCATTCCAAGTGCGCCTTCAGAAGTACCAACAACAATACCAATACGTGTTGCATTTTCATCTGTAACTTCTAATTTAGCATCTTGTAAAGCATAGATACCTGAAGCAACTTCAATTGAAGAAATAACATCGAGTTTTCTATGGAATGACATAGGAACATTGACTGGTGCGAATAAGTTAGGGATTGAAGTAGGATCTACTTTTCTATCTAAAACAGATTTAACATTACCTTCTTTAACAGTTTCATTTGCGTTAACTTTAGCAATGTAATTTTCTGTACCATTTCCTAATGGAGAAACAATACCAAAACCTGTAACAACAACTTTTTCTTTCTTTGCAGGTAAAGTTACATTACCAGCATTTTTACTAAAGATGATTGATGCGTTATTACCGCCGAAAGCAAATGAGTTAGACATAACATTTTCTAATTCTTTTTCATGTGCTTTATTTGGGATAAAGTCAATCTTTCCTGCTTTTTCTTTTAATGTGACTAAATCTTCATCGCTATAACCTAATGTTGCAGGAACCATATTTGTTGTTAATGCTTTGATTGAGAAGACAGCTTCAATAGCGCCTGCTGCACCTAAGCAATGGCCAACCATAGCTTTAGTTGAAGAAACACTTAAATTATCTGTTTCTGGATCAAAGATTGTATGTAATGATAAGAATTCAGCATTATCATTTTTACCTGTACCTGTACCATGAGCGTTGATATAGCCAATTTCACTTGGTTTAACACCAGAAGTATTCATTGCCCAACGAATAGCGTTCATTTGTCCTTCACCATCTTCTCTAGGAGCAGTAATATGGTGAGCGTCACTTGAAACACCTGAGCCTAAAACTTCACAATACATTTTTGCTTTTCTCTTTAATGCGTGTTCATAAGATTCAACAACAACGATACCAGAACCTTCACCAAGAGTAATACCTTTGCAATGGTTGAATGGTGAACATGGGTTTGAATCTAATGCATGTAATGCTAAGAAACCAGAATATGGAACACTTGCGAATGCATCAGCGCCACCAGCGATAACAATATCAGCTTTGCCTGCTCTAATTAAATCACAAGCATAAGAAATTGAAATTGTACCAGCTGCACATGCGTTTGCGATGTTAGTTACGCAACCTCCTGCGTGGACATAACCTGCAACTTGAGAAGCAATCGCACTAATAGGCATTTGCTTAATATCTTTTTTATCTTTACCATGTTGATAATAATGTTCAATAGAAACAACACCACCAACACAAGAACCAATGATAACACTAACTCTAGGATCATCATTGAAATCTTTTAATCCTGCATCTGCCATAGCTTCTTTTGTAGCTTTAATACATAATTTAGAAACTCTATCCATGTATTCTTTTGATTCGACATCGTTAAGATTGTCTTTAACTTCTGCTGCTAAAGATGCATAGCAATCTTTTGTATCAACACTTGTTGTAGTTGCAATACCTGAAACTGATTTTAAAGCGTTTGACCAACATTCTTCAACGCTGCTACCAATTGCGCTAATTAAACCTAAACCAGTAACAACACAACGTAAATTATTTTCTGTCATAAAATTCTCCTTATTTCTTAAAAAATTATTAACTCTAAATCATAGATTTAGGACGTTTTTCTTAAAGTCAAAAAAATAGTTGCAAGACATACTTGCAACTACCTAAAAACTACTTATTTGCGATAATATATGCTGCAAGAGTATCAATGCTTCTGAAATGTTCTCTAGCAACACCAGTCATTGATAAACCAAATTCATCATCAATAAATGAGATAATTTCAATTGAATCGATTGAATCTAAGCCAATTGATGTACCTTCAAATAATGGAGTATCGAAATTTAATACGCTTGGTTCAACTCCTAAATTTTCACAAATGAAATCTTTTAATTTTTGTTTTACTTCTACTTCGTTCATAAAATATCCTTTCTTAATAAACTAAAAAGTATAATTAACCTTTTTTCACATTTTAAATAATATCACTAAAAAAGCACTTAATCAATATTTTTTAAAATACTAAAGTTAACATATAGTTAATAAATATATATTTTATATATTTTTATCGATATAAATACGAATTTTTAGTTATATTTTTTTAACTTCCGCGGAACAATCTTTAGTGTTAAAAGTTATTTTTATCGTATCACCTTTATAAACAGATGACATTTTTGCGTTTCCACCTTTTTTCTTTTCAAGTTTTGTTAGATCTTCATTGAAAGTCCAATCGATATCTGAATAATTTTGATATCCGGCATTAATTTTAAATTGCAATTGATTATTGTCTAATGAAGATGAAATATAAATTGAAACAGTATAAGTATAATTACCTTCATATTTAAATTTATATAAACTTAGCTTATCTTCCGAATAATTACCCCAAGAGTTAAAATTTCCAACAACGTATAAATTATCATATACTGTCTCATCTTCATCATCTGTATCTAAATTTAAATCAGATTTAATTGTTTTAACTTTTGAAGAAATATATTTAGAGAATGAAAGATTTGATGAACTATATCCAAAATCATGTTCTTCATAAGTCGCTTTTGCAATATTTTCATATTTATCAAATGTATCTTCTTTGACCCAAGAAGATTCTATTAATTTTTCTATCATCTTCACGTAATTTGTTTTAGTTTCATTGTCATTTGAAGATAAAACAGTTTTTAAAATTAGCTTATTTCTTTGTTCACCTGCGAAGGTATTTTTGGAATAAATTCCTCCGTTAGTCAAGCCATTTTCAAAATTCATACCATCAGTTATTCCAAAGCAACGATCATTATCAAGAGGAATCATAATCATTTTTCCATCTACTCTACGAATGTAAATCATATAGTTATTATAATTGTAACGATAATCATCAGGATTACCGATTATATAATTTACCGCGGATAGTTTTGCAAAATAATCCATATCGACAACTTTAGAAATTTGTTCATAAGTACCATTGTTAATAATTTTAAAAATATTTTTTAATTGGTCATCATTATAAGTTACATCAGTATTAGTTTTTCTTTCGTAGCAAGGAATATAAGATCCTGAAATATTTCTTACACCAACTCTTTTATTCGAGCAAGAAGATTCGCTCATATCGGAACCTTTTCCATATAGTCCATCACCAACCCCATATGTGCATTTATAAAGATCGCCATAGTTTTGATTTTCTACACCAAAAGTACCTTTTTTCTCTTGTTTCCAACTAGGGGCATTTAAATAATTTTCATTATTTTGAAAAGCTTGTTTGATCAATCTTTTTTTCGCAGGTTCATATATATTGCATAATCCAAAAGAATACTCTTTCGAATTATTAATCATGGTGAAATTAGATAATCCAATTCTTTGAGAAATAATGCCATTTGCTTGATATAAATAACTCGCATAAATCTCTTTGATTCTTGTTTCATCATTATTTCGATTCCATTTAAAATCTAGTCCATTAAGGCCTAAAAATTCTCTTTCTGAATAATCATTATCTCCAATTTTAGTTTTCATCTCATCAATAAAATCTTGATCATACATTTCTTGATTATCAAAAGTTTCATCAAAAGATAATTTATAATGATTTTGAGTGTTTATTTCACCATTATTTATAATATCTCTTCTTGATGTATTTCCTTTTTGCCTAATGCCAACATAATCAAATTCCCAAGAGTAAGTTGTCCCATAATTAGTTAATGAAATAATTACTTTATCCGCGACTCGATATATGTCAGATTTATATCCTGTTTTATAATCACTTTGTAGTTTGTTTAATTCTGTATCACTTATATATACTTTTACATCCACATGGTTATATAAAGAAAATAAATCATCCGCGGTTACTTCATCTTTTGAACTAATTTTTCTATTGACAAAAGTAGGTTCTTTTAAATTAAAACTATCGTTATTTGTTGCTTCACTAGAATTAGTTTCTTCGCTTGTAAATGAAGAATTATCGTTATTAGTTAAGGAAGAAACATTTGAATTCCCACATGAAACAATAAGAAATAAAAAAGATAATATAATTAAAGATTTTTTCATAAAATCCTCCTATTCATTCACTAATACAATACTTGTTACATAATCACCTTCATGGGATATAGATATACTCATTTCAGGATGATCTAAAACATAAGGTTTTCCAGTAGGTTCTTTTAAAATTGAATATTGTAAATACAATGGATCTTGTGTCGCTTTAAAAATAGCTTCTTTACAAGCCCAACGAACAGCCAAAAAAGTGGACTTAGAATCATCATTTAACTTATTAAATTCTTCTAACTCCACTTTAGTTAGTATACGATTTATAAAATTGTCTTTTTTGTTTTCAAATCTAGATATTCTAGTTAAATCAATTCCTACTTTCATAATTCACCTCATCGATGAATTAAGTTTAACATTTATTTAAGTTATTATCTAGTTGAATTAACAAATGAGTCGATATCAACTTTGCTAGTATCAATTGTTGATATTTGTTTTCTTAGTTTTAAAACATAAGAAGGAGAAACTGATAATTCATCAATTCCTAAACTTACAAAGAAAGGAACAAGTTTCTCATCGCGAGCCAATTCACCACATATTCCGACTGGAATATTATATTTATGACCATTTTCAATTGTGAGTTTTATAAGTCTTAAAATAGCTTTATGATGAGGATTAAATGTTTTATCCAATAATGGATTAACGCGATCAATCGCTAAAGTATATTGAGATAAATCATTTGTTCCAATTGAGAAAAAGTCAACATGTTGGGCTAAAACATCAGACATAATTGCCGCGGCAGGAGTTTCAATCATGATACCTATTTTCATATCAGGATTAAATTTCTCTCCTCTGGATGTTAAATTATTTTTTGCCAAAGTACACATTTCTTTAACAAATTCTACTTCGCTTAAAGAAATAATCATTGGTATCATAATCGCTAAATTACCAAAAGCTGATGCACGATATAAGGCAGTTAATTGGTCTAAGAACATTGAAGGACGATCTTTACAAATTCTAATTGAACGATATCCTAATGCTGGATTTTCTTCTTCAGGGAGATTGAAATAATCAACCTTTTTATCCGCGCCAATATCAAGGGTTCTAATAATAACTTCTTTACCCTTCATCGCTTCAACAACTTTTTTATAATGAATGAATTGTTCTTCTTCAGTAGGATAAGTTTTGCTATCTAAATAAATAAATTCAGATCTAAATAATCCAATACCTTCTCCATCGTTTTTAATTACATTTTCAACTTCATAACTAGAAGCGATGTTAGAATATATTTTTAATTTCTTACCATCTAAAGATTTAGTTTCTTTGCCTCTTAATAAAGCAAGTTCTTTAATGTCTTTTAAATAAGATTCTTTAACCTTTGAATAATTTGTAATATCTTTTGATGTTGGATCAATTATCAATTTACCTTTTAAGCCATCAATGATCGCAAATTTGCCATTTAAAGATGCATCAACATTGAAATCATCAATCGCACAAATAGAAGGAATTTCAAGCATTCTAGTTAAGATAGAAACATGAGAATTGATACTGCCTTTAACAAGGACTAAACCAATAAGAAGGTTCTTATCAAACTTCATTAATTCACTTGAAGGTAAATCATCTGCGATGATAATTGAAGGTTCTTTTAGCAATGTTAAATCTTCTTTTTTAGTTAGAATATCAATGATTTTATTTCCAACTTCAATAACATCTCTTGCTCTTTCTTTCATGTAAGAATCATCCATTGATTCAAACATGCTAGAAAGTTGTTCACTAGCGTTTTTAACGGCAGTTTCCGCGGTTAATGAATTAGAAATACCTTCTTTTACTAAGTCTTCAAAATCAAGATCTTCCGCCATAAGTTTATGAGTAAGGAAGAGTTGTGCCTCTTCCTCACCTAAACGAATTAATGTATCTTGATAAAGCTTTTCTAAATCTAACAATGTCTTTGAACGTGCTTCAACAAATCTAGCAAATTCTTTTTCTTCACCTAAGAATTCATTTTTAATTTCAGTTTTAATATCTTGGTAAACAACAAGTTTTCCAAGTGCGTATCCATCAAAGATACGTTTAGATGAATATTCTTTCATAATTATAAATTAGCTTCGAATACATCTTTAAGTGCTTTTGAAGCTGCTTCTTCATCTGCACCTTCAATTTCAATTAAAACTTCTTCATTAGATTTAACGCATAAACCCATAACACCAAAGATTCTTTTTAAATCAGCTTTTTTGCCTTTGTTTGTGATTGAAATATTAGAAGTATATTTTTTTGCTTCTGCGACAACAATGCCAGCAGGACGTGCATGAATGCCTTCTTTATCTTTAATAACGTATGTAAATGATTTCATATTATTTTCTCTTTCCGATTCTAATACCTTTGAACTTACCAAGTTCTGGGTTTTCGACATCTTTCTTTAATAAGCTTAACATTAAAGCTGTAATAACTGTACCAATGACTAATGCAAGGATATAGAAATACCAATTGCCAACAACTGCGAATACGAATATACCACCATGAGGAGCCATTAATGTACATCCAAATACAACAGATAATAAACCAGCGACTGCTGCACCAACGACTGATGAAGAAATAACTCTTAATGGATCTTTTGCTGCATATGGAATTGCCCCTTCTGTAATAAATCCAGCACCCATAACATAGTTAACCATTGCTTCTTTTCTTTCTTCTTTTGTCCATTTTTGAGGGAATAATGTCGCAGATAATGCAATACCTAGAGGAGGAACCATACCACCGATCATAACTGCCGCCATCATTTGATAACAATAAGTTTGATATGCAGCATCAGTTGAAGAAGCTGCGGCAGTTAACATCGCAGTACCAAAGACATATGCTGCCTTATTAATAGGACCACCCATATCGATAGCCATCATACCTGCGAGTAATGCACCAAGTAAAATTGTTAAATTGTTACTACCTAACCAATTTAATGCGTTAGAAATACCAATATTGATATATGTAAATGGAGTGTTAATAACAAACATTACTAAACCAATTAATGCAACACCAAATACTGGATAAATTAACATAGGTTTAATACCATCAAGTGATTTTGGTAATTTTGTTGTACATTTTTCTAATAATTTAATAATATAACCTGCAATAAAACCTGCAGCAACTGCACCTAAGAAACCTGCAGTTGAACCTGTATCATTGCCAGATATTTGTACTTCAATTGAATAAGTTGAGACTGTCGCTAATGAACCACCGACAAAGCCAACGGCTAAACCTGGTCTTCCAGCGATTGAGTAAGAGATAAACGCCGCAAGAACTGGAAGCATAAAGTTAAATGCAACACCACCAGTTGTCTTTAAGAACCAAGATACTGGAGTACCTGTACCAAAGTTACCATCAGTTGGAACACCTGCGAATGTATCAATCATAAATGCTAAAGCAATTAAGATACCTCCACCAATAACAAATGGTAACATATGAGAAACACCATTCATTAAATGTTTATAAATTTGATGTAAAATTGATCCATCATTTTTAGATTCTTTCTTTGCTTCTTTTTGATTTGCGTGATAGACAGGTGCTTCATTATTAATTGCTTTAGTAATTAAATCTTTTGGTTCATGAATACCTTTACTAACTGTTGTTACAACGACATGTTTACCATCAAATCTATCCATATCAACATTGACATCTGCCGCGACAATTATACCTTTTGCGTGTGCAATTTCTTCATCTGTTAATAGATTTTTAACACCGCCTGAACCATTTGTTTCAACTTTACAAGTATAGCCTAATTCTTCCGCAGCTTTTTTAATTGCTTCTTCTGCCATATATGTATGAGCGATACCATTTGGGCAACCTGTAACACCTAAGATTTCAGGATATTCAACGCTTGGGACTTCAGTTTGTTCTTCTTCGATACGATCTTTTTCAGCTTCATCAATAACTTTTAAGAATTCTTCTTTTGATGTAGCGTTAATTAAATTATTTTTAAAATTTTCATCCATTAATAAATTAGATAATCTAGCTAAAACCTCTAGATGAACATTATCTTCACTATTTGGAGCAGCGATTAAGAATAATAAATTAACTTTTTCGCCATCTAATGAGTCATAATCAACACCATCTTTTAATACCATCGCCGCTAATGCAGGTTTAGAAACGACGTCAGATTTGCAATGAGGGATTGCAATTCCTTCTCCAATTCCGGTAGTTGATTCTTCTTCACGGTGATAAACACCATTTTTGTAAGTTTCAATGTCTTTAATAACACCACTTTTTGAAATTAAAGCAACTGCTTTTTCGATAACGTCATGTTTATCAGATGCACTTGCATTAATATCAAGAGTTTCACTTGATAATAAATCTGTAATTTTCATGCTTTCCTCCTTCTTTATATCAATTTTTCTAATTCTTCAACTTTTTCTAATGTGGCCAAATTTTCAGAAAAAGCTGATGCACTTCCGCATGCAATTCCTCTTTTGAATGCTTTATTAATATCACCTGAACGATAGTATTCATCAATAAATCCTGCAACTAATGAATCACCTGCTCCTACGGTGTTAACAACTTTGCCTTTTGGAGATCTAGTTATTTTATATTCTCCATTTCCTTGAACAAGTAATGCACCATCTCCACCTAAAGAAACAATGACATTTTGTGCACCTAATTCAATTAATCTTTTTGCATTATTAACCAACTCTTCATCATTATTTATCGTTACGTTAAATAATTCTTCTAATTCTTCTTTATTAGGTTTAACTAGTACTGGATGATAAGGTAACGTTTTTAACAAAGTATCTTTTGTTGTATCAACAATTAATTGAACGTGTTGATCTTTTATTCTTTCTAAAATTCTTTCATAAGTATTACTTGGTAAAGTATTTGGAATAGCTCCTGAAATAACTAATACATCTTTATTTGTTAATGTAGTTAGCTTATTAATTAATGTTTCAATGTCTTTTTCTTCTACTTTAGGACCTTGACCATTAATCGCAGTTTCAACCATACCTTTGATTTTAACGTTAATTCTTGTGTTTCCATTTAAATGAACAAAATCACTTTCAATATTGTGAGATTTCATTTCATCTTCAATATATTTACCAATGAATCCTCCAACATATCCCATCGCAACTGATTTAGTTCCTAAGTTAGATAAAACAAGTGAAACATTAATACCTTTACCACCAGGAAGCATTGTTTCTTTCTTCGTTCTATTAATTGCTCCAACATCTAATTTGTCTAAATCAACTATATAATCTAGCGCGGGAGAAAATGTAACCGTATATATCATCTAATTATTCACCTCCAATACATTTTCTTTTTTATATTCTTCATTTGTTATTTTATCTGTAATTAATGTTGCTTCTTGGAATGAAGCAAATTTAACTCCTTGTTCAAATCCTAATTTGCTAGAATCCGCGAGAACATATGCTTTATTACTTCTTTCTAATGCAGTTTTTTTAATAATAGCTTCTTCATAATCTGGAGTTGTATATCCTTGTTTTAATGAAATTGCGTTTGAACCAAAGAAACCCAAATCAAATGTGAATCTTTTAATTGTTTCAATAGGGAAAGATCCAACAAATGCATCAGTTGATAATTTAATTTCTCCACCTGTTACATATACTTTATAATTTCTTTTCGTTAACTTTTGAGCGATTGTCATGGAGTTAGTAACAAAGATATTTCCATTAGATGAAATATAATCGCATAAGAATGATGTTGTAGTACCAGCATCGATATAAACTAAAGTATTATCCTTTATTAAATTTGCCGCGTACTTCGCAATTAATATCTTTTGTTCAACATTTAAAGAAGATTTTTCATTCATATTTAATTCAGTTAAACTTGAATTATTTTGTTTGATTGATTTTGCTCCTCCATGAAGTCTAATAATCTTTCCTTCTTTTTCTAAAGCAACTAAGTCGCCTCTAATGGTTGATTCACTAGAAGATGTCTTTTTCATTAATTCATGTAATGAAACATATTCTTTTTCATCAACAAGTTTTAATATCATTTCTAATCTTAAATTTCTAAGCATTAGGTATCACCTCTATTATCAGTATAAAAGCGCTTACATATTAAAGCAACAAAAATCATTATTTTTCATTATAAATCATTATAACTATTTTAAATTAATTATCTTTGATAATTAAAAATCGTTAAATTATTTTTCTTATTTTTTTATATCATATCGAATTATCGGATTTTATCGTATTTTTTGCATAATAAAAAGGCATATCACTACTAATATGCCTCAATCTTCTTATGGCGGAGAAAGAGGGATTTGAACCCCCGCGGATCACTCCCTGTCAGTTTTCGAAACTGATCTCTTCGGCCACTTGAGTATTTCTCCGTTTCTACATTATATCATAATGGATTAATTAAAAGAAAATATTTTCTTTCGTTTGATATAGTATATCAAATTGTCTATAATTAATTAGAGGTATCGATATGGACAAGATTATTAAATTTTTTGAAAATCTAAATTTTGATAAATTTCTTAGTTATTTAAAAGACTATCGATTTTGGATTGTCATCGGAGCTATTCTTTTATTAATCATCTTATGCATCAGCATTATAGTTTATTACCGAAAAGATTATAAAAGAATTGCATTAAATAACGATGATTTTAATACTAGATATTTTGCAATACATTATGATGATCAATTCGTTTACGCGGTTGATAATAATGATTTAACGAATAAAAAAAGAGAAAACATTGATTGGTTTTATTCTTCATTCGTATCGCAAGACAAATTAAGAGTTGTTGTTTGGTTAAATGCTTTAAAGAACAAAAACACAAATGTTTCAAACTTTTTAGAAGTTCATACCAAAATTAAATATCCAAAAAGAAATATTTACACTATTCTTACTGTTACAAGTATCAATTATGAAAAAAAGATTATTCATATTGAATCTAGAATATTCCCTAATATTAAAAAATCGCGTAAAGAATTAGGCATCAAATTGAATATTAAAAATGAAAGAGATATGCCAACATTATTAAAAAATAATATTGATTCTCCTTGTACAATGTTCATGTGTCAATTATTTAATAAAGATACAAACTTTTCTAAATTAAATAGTATTTTAATTACTATAGTAATGTCTAAGTTATTAAAATTCACTTCTAAAACAAGATATATTTGTTCAACTGAAAATAACAGTATTGTCCTAGTAAGTTTCAATAATTGCAGTGATAAAGAAGTTTCAATATTAGGAAATAAACTCGCAAAAGAAGTTTCAAAGGTATTATTCCTAAGTTCATTATCAAATAATATTTCATTTAAAATCGGTGTTATTAAAGATAGCCAAAGAGATTATGATTTCTATAGTTTAGTTACTATTGGTGAAGAAATTACAAACTACGCTCATCATAATCAATTATCAACAAACATTATTGTCTATAATCCAAATATGTCATATCAAATTGAAGAAGATTCTGAAGATGTTGATGAATTAAAGTTAATTATGAAGGATGGTTTATTCACTCATACAATCACTCCTATTATCAATACTAAAGGTCAAACATTCGGATATGATGTAACATTTAATGTATTATCAGAAAGAATTAAATCATTCGAGCAAGCACAAAAAATTGCAGTAGAAAACAATTACACTTTAGAATTAGAATCAATATTATATAGAACTGCCCATTCAATATTCATTGGACACGCACCAAAAACATATCAATATATCTTATTTGATATCAAACCAAATTGTTGTAACTTTATTAAAGATATTATCGCGAATAACGATACAGCTAAAAAAGCATTAACAATCTTTGTTTTAAAAGATTACGATGTTAATCAAGAAATTGTTCAAGAATTAAAAGATTTCGAATCACAAGGAATAAATTTTGCTTTAGAGATTACTTCATCAACCTTATCTTTACAAGCGGAAGATTTAAAAATATTCCCTTACTTCGTAATTAGAGAAAATACATTCATCGGTTCATTCACAGGTCAAAACTTAGCGTTCTTTAGTGATATGATTAATAGAATCTCCTCTTACAGAGGAAAAATTATTGCAACAGGCGTATCTACCTGGTCAACTATTGAAACATTATTAAGCTTAAATATTAATCTTATTGCAAGTAAGCAATTCGCTCAATCTAACGATGAAATCCCTTCAATTGATAGTAAGAAGATTGAAAAGTTATTAGCCCTTAAAAATCAAAAATAGATTCACAAAATGTGAATCTATTTTTTTGCTTTATTCGCGTTATTTTTTTGATAGATTAAATGAACTAAACTATCTAATTGTATTTGATCAATTGCTTGTATATTCTCTTTTTCTCTTTCACAGATATATCCGTATATTTCACTTTCATTTAATATTTCAAGATTCTTTGGCATGCCTTCGATATCATCAATTAAGCATGAATCATTACATACGCAGATTCCTACAAATAAATCTTGATCCTTTACGTTAAGAGCGCTTATAAGATAATCAAGTCTTGCTTTATGTAATAGCATTGGATTCTTTCCAAGAGTCTTTGTATTGTTTTCATCATATTTGAACCATTGTTCATCTTGGAATTTTCCAGATAATCCACCTTTTAAAGGTAAATTAGAAATACAATAAATATATTTGTTACCGAATAATATATGATTGAAATGAATAGTTTTTGTATCAATTGTTATTTCAACATTGTTAATTAAATAAAAATCTTTATCTTTTGCGACTTGGTATACGTATTCATAGACACGTTTAAAAAATTGTTTATCATCTTGATGTTGTTTAATAATAGGCATCAATAAAACAATTAATGAAACGATTAAAAATAATACAACAAAACCAATCGCGAAAATTAACATATTGAAAATATCCTATGCAATTTCTAATGCAACTTCCATCATTTGTTTAAATGATGTTTGTCTTTCTTCTGCGGTAGTTTCTTCTTTTGATGTGAATGAATCAGATACTGTTAAAATGCAAAGTGCTTTTTTACCTAAATAAGCTGCAGTTGAATATAATGCATATGATTCCATTTCTACTGCCATACAGCCCATTTTAGCCCATTTCTTCCACATTTCTGGTTGATCGTTATAGAAAATATCACTTGATAAAATATTTCCTACATGGACTGGGAATTTCTTTTCTAGGCATACATCGTATGCTTTCTTTAATAAGTCAAAGTCTGCAATCGCGGAAAATGTTCCTGGTAATCCATATTGGTGTGACCAATTTGAATTAGTACATGCGCCTTGCGCTAAAATTAAATCATATAATTTGCATTCAGGGATGTAAGCTCCGCAGCTACCGATACGAATGATATTTTTAACGCCATAGAATGCGTATAATTCGTAACAATAAATACCAATTGAAGGCATACCCATGCCTGATCCCATAACTGATACTTTCTTGCCTTTGTAATAACCTGTGTAAGCTAAAGCGTTTCTTACTCCATTTACTAATTTAGCATCTTCTAAGAATGTTTCTGCGATAAATTTTGCTCTTAATGGGTCTCCTGGTAATAAGACTGTTTCTGCAAAATCTCCCATTGATGCACTGTTGTGTGGTGTTGCCATATTTTTCCTCCTATAGTGTATGTTTTTATTATACCAAATATTTTAAAAAATATAACCCTTTAATTATATTAATTAAAGTGAAATGTGGTTTAAAAAAGAAAAATCTCCAGATTGGAGATTTTCCTATTCATATTTATTGTTTCTATATACAGAAATATAAACACTTTTTCTTTCTTCGTTTAAGATATATCTGATTTTTCTATAATTCTCTTCATTATCTAATGTATTTACAATAATTGGAGAATATCTAGTTCCTGAACCATTTTTCAATTCTTGATAAATAGTTTCTAATGGTTTTGCGATTGTATAGCTTCTTCCAATAAAGTCAGTTGCGGCATCTAATGAATCCGCGACAGATAAAGCATCTACAATTGGTTTAATATGACTTGGACAAACTTCTACATTATATGGATATCCACCTTTATTATCATAAGTTTTATGATGGTATAAAGCCGCGAGAGCTAAGTCATGTTCGTTTAAAGATTCAAGAGTTTGGCTACCAAAGATTGTATGGTTTTTAACACATTCAAATTCTTCATCAATTAAGCCACGTTCATATGTACTAATATATGATAAAACTAAGGTTTTACCTACGTCATGATATAGTCCACATTCATAAGCAAAATTACAAATTTGTTCTTTAGAATTTAATACTTCATCTACATTAGAAGTATTTAAAACACCTATAAAATATTCAGGATTGCTTTCAAGAGTAAAAGTAACTAAATTTCTAGTTAATATTGCGACCATCAATGAATGTACATAAGTTGGTTTATGGCAATAAATAATATGATTTAAAATATGTTTTGTACCTGTTTTTAAATCCATAGCTTGAATTAAAGTATAATTAGAAAGAACATTATTAATTAATGAAGGATAATCTCTTTCATTGATTACTTCTACATAATTTAATGCTTTATATTTTGCTGCGTTAATTCTTGGTTCTAATAATTTATATTCATTTTCAGGCAATAAATTTGAATATTCAATCATAAATGGTGTATTAGAAATAATTGATCTTACAGTTAATGGTGAAGAATCTTTACTATCCGCGCTTTCAATTTCATTTAATAAGTATTCTACAACTTCCATTACAGATCCTTTATTATAATGATATCTAGTCGCTCTTACTAAATAGTCAATACGCCAATTTTGTAATCTATTTTCTTCTTTTACAAATTTCTTTTTTCTTGCGTTGACATATTGCATTGATTCATACATTATGGAAGCAATTTTTTTGTCAGTTTCATCATAATCTTCATATTTTTTATTTCTTATATAATGCATTAATGATGGTGTATCTAAACATAATGAATAAATTAAATTTTCAAAAGGAATATCAGGATTCATTTCTTGATATTTTTTAGATGTGAAAACATTCATAGTTTCTTCAAAAACTGAAAGGTATTGGTTGATTCCTTCTGATAATCTAGTATCAAGACCTAATTTTCTATTTCCTAAACAACGGAGCAAATAAAATCTAGTTTTGGTATCATATTGTTCATATTTTGAAAAATAATTATCAATCGCTTCACTAAAATAGTTAATTACCTTTTTTCTAAATGATGGCGCATCATATCCTTTAGATGATAAATTGACATAGAATAAGCAAATTCCAGCATTATACATTTCTTCAATAATAAAAGGTTCATCATTTTTTTCTTTTGCGTATTCTAATAATAATTTATGTATTGAATATGCAATTCCATTATCTTTACTTAATGAATAAGAAAATACTTTGCTTGCGAAATATTTTAAATCTTCAATTTCTTCTAAAGTTAGTTCACTAGCATTTTTATCGAAAATAATTTCTTTTAAAATTTTCTTATTTTTATTCATGTCTTGGAAACGTAATTCAGCATTGGATTTAATTGTCTCAACAAGTTCATCATTAGTTAAGCCAATAGGATTTAAATCCTTACCTAAATTACGACATTCATCCATCAAAGAAAGATAACAATCTATTTTTTCTCTGTTTGTCATAAAAATCACCACCCTTATTATAAGTGATAAGTTCATATATAACATATATAAGCTTTCATAACTACCTATTAATATTATATACTAGCGGTAAAAATTTATGATATATTTTTAACAAAAACCGTTATTTTTCATTATTTAATTCTTCTAAAATATCATTATTGTAGAATTTAACGCATAAAATCGGCCATTTTACTTTCGAATAATTTCGGTCCCTACTTTGTAATTTTCTTCCTGATGGTTGATATATAAGTCCACCAAAATGAATATTTTTATCATCAGGTTTCTTTTCTTTTAAAATCATATCGTATATTTCGTTTGTATCCAGTAAGAACCCTTGTTCTGGATTGCCATAATAAAAATAATCCATTGGTTCTCTTCCAGGGTTATTTCCCCTTATAATTGTGTGGTAGACAAATTTTTTAATAAGTTCTTTATTGGAATTTATTTCTTCATTAGCCTGAATAATATAATCTCTGTATTTTTCTATTATTTCATCTTTAGTTAAAGGGTTATCTTTATTTCCCAATTTATCAGTAACACCAAAATGGTACAAAGAAATAATGTGTCTAGTACGACTACTTAATCCTAATTTTTTTAAAAATTGAAAAAAGTCATAATAGTATTCTTGATGGACTGATGGATTAGTTCCAGATTTAACTGAAACATTAATCTTTGATTGATGACATTTAATAGTAATATCCGGTTTCGCTCTTCTATCATCATATAAAAAAGCTTTTATGAGATCATTATTATCAACAAATGGAAACATTCTTTTAATGTTTTCTTGCCACATAGGGCTAAGATCTTTAAATCTTTTGTTATTTAATACCTCACAAATATTTTTTTCATTTTTTTCGCCAATATTAGTTATTTTAACCATAATTTTAATTAGCCTCCTTATAATAATCTTTTGAGGCTTTTTAAAAAAAATCCTAAATAAAAATTTATTTTTTTATTTTATACCGATCGGTCGTGGTTCGAGAAAAGATAGGACCATCCTTGCCTATTGATTGAGAAGAGCTTAACTCATATTCATGGGTCGAATCCTTGACAACAAAAAAAAGCACCTTTAACAGTGCTTCTAATTTCCTAAATGGTGACCTATACGGGATTCGAACCCATGAATGCATGCGTGAAAGGCATGTGAGTTAAGCCTCTTCTCCAATAGGCCAAAAGGATGGCGCCTATCGAGGGACTCGAACCCACGACCGATCGGTTAACAGCCGATTGCTCTACCGACTGAGCTAGATAGGCACTTTGCCAAAAGCGTCACTGCGCTTCAAGCAAGTAGAATGATATCATAGCAATCGGCTTAATGCAAGAGTTTTTTTTAATTTAATTCATTTTTTTCTCAATTGCTGAAATAATATCTTGAACCTTTGTGAAAGATAACATTTCATCGTTAGAAAATTCGATGTTATATTTCTCTTCCATTTCCATTAAAAGGTCGACAACATCAAGTGAATCAAGACCTAAATCTTTAATAGAACTGTTTAAAGTTACTTCCTTATTTTTTACAATTTTCTTTAATCCTTCAATTACTTCTTCTGAAATATTCATATTTTTTAATCTCCTTAAGACATTTGATATTATACCAAATACTTATTTTTTATACAAGATATCTATTTTTCTAATTATTATATGGAATATTAGACAAAAAGTTGAATATTATTCATTATCTATAAGTTAGTTAAAACAAATCTTTTATTATTGTCCATATAATACTTTAATCTTATGAACAATATGTTATAATTTGTTCACTTAAAGATAAAGGAGAATTAATTATGAAGAAATTAAATAAAATTTTATTGGTGGTATTATCTTCTTTATCATTATTTTCTTGTAACAATAATAAATCAGATAATACAAATTATGAAGTCCAAACAATTGTTGATTCTAAAAATAGAACAGTTGAAGTAAAAAAGGATATATCTAAGGTATGTATTACTTTTAATTTAGAAGAATATTTTGCAATTGGAGGAGAAGGTTCAGTTGATAAAATTGTCGGATGGTCTCACTCTTATTGGAAAGGTAGAAGAAATGATGCATATGATGCTTATACAAATGTTTATCCAGGTTTATTAGAAAAAACTGATGTTGGTTATAGTTCTAATATCAACATAGAAACAATTATTTCTTTAAATCCAGATGTTGTTTTAGCTTCCGCGAGCGCGGATTATACTTATTTTGAATCTAAATTATCTTTATTAGAAAAAGCTAATATACCAGTAGTTTTCTTTGATTATCACACCGATACTATCGAATCAATCAAGAAATCCAATGAAATCTTAGGTAAGGTATTAAATAAAGAAGAAAGAGCAAATGAAATCTCTACATTCTATGAAAGTAAAGTTTCTCCTATTTTTGAAAAGGCTAAAACTATTAAAGATGAAGATAGACCTAATGTTTATATGGAATTTTCTAAGGGAAAAGATACTTATGGAAATACATGGTCTAAAAAAATGTGGGGATCATTAATACAACAAGTTGGTGGAAATAACATCGCATATAATATTTCTGATGCCAATAGCGTGGATATGGCCAAAGAAGCAATTATTAAATATAATCCTGATATAATCATCTTAACTGGTGTTTTACAAACTGGATTAACAGATAATGTAGTTTTAGGATATAACCAAGATGAATCAAAAGCAAAAATAAACTTAGCAAAATATCTAGAACGTAATGAATGGAAAGATATTAATGCAGTCAAGAATAATAATCTTTCTGCCGTATATCATGATTTATCTAGACATGTATTTGATTTTGCAGGTGTCGAGTTTTTAGCTAAAAAGATTCAACCTACTATATTTAAAGACTTAGATCCAATGAAAGATTTAAAAGAATTCTTCTCATTGTATATGCCTTTTGAATTAGAAGGTTGCTTCATGGTTGAATTATAGGTAATTATTATGAATGATATTATTATATCCAATTATTTAAAAAAGAATCTCATCAAGATTAGCGCACTTATTATTGGCTTTTTATTAATCGTTATTCTCTTCTTTATTGATATATTTGTTGGAAGCGCAAATCTCACTTTTAGCGAAACTTTAAGCGCTATATTTGCTCCGGATAATGTATCTTCAAGCATTGTCTTGATTGTAAGAGAACTACGTATCCCAATCGCATTAATGGCAATATTAATTGGTTTATCCTTAGGCACAAGTGGTTCAGTTATGCAAACAATATTGCATAATCCTCTTGCTTCACCTTATACATTAGGTATTGGTGCGGGTGCTTCTTTTGGCGCGACTATTGCCATTTTATTTCATGGTAATGATTTTGTTGTTGCCTCATTAGCCTTTGTCTTTGCAATGCTTATTTCTTTGTTAATTTTCTTTATCGGTAAATTTAGAAAAATCTCATCTCATACAATGACATTATTAGGTATTGCTCTATTATTCTTTTTCAAAGCTTTACAATCATTTGTTCAATATTTCGCAAGTGAAGATCAAAATCAATCAATCGTATTTTGGGAGTTCGGTTCATTGCAAAAGGTTGATTATCAAAAAGTATTAATCCTCTTAATTGCATTTGTTATTATATTCCCTTTATTAATGAGAAATTCATGGAAATACACTTCCTTATCTTTAGGTGATATGAAAGCGGAAAGTTTAGGTGTTCAAACATCTAAATTAAAATTAGAATCATTTATTCTTATTTCCATTCTTTCTGCATTATCTGTTTGTTTTACTGGCCCAATTGGTTTTATTGGTATCGCAAGTCCTCATATTGCAAGGCTTATAAGTGGAGATGATCATCGATTCTACTTACCTCTTTCAGGGCTTATAGGAGCGTTTATATTATTATTCGCGGATATAGTTTCTAAAATAATTATGCCAGGTTCTATTTTCCCAATTGGTATTATTACATCTTTAATAGGTGTTCCTTTCTTTTTTGTAGTATTAATAAAGGAGAAACGTTAATATGTCTTTAAAAATTGAAAATGTATCTTATAAATATCCTCATGCAAATGAAAATACATTAAATAATGTTTCTTTCGAATTAGAAAATGGTCAAATTACTACCTTGCTTGGTCCTAATGGCGCGGGTAAAACAACATTGATAAAACTATTAACTTCTTCATTAAAAAAAGAAGGTAAGATATTATTAGATGATAATGATTTAGAAACTATCTCTATCAATGATAAAAATGATATATTTGGTTATCTTCCTCAAGAGAATTCTAAATTATCATCACTTACAGTATTTGAAGTTATTTTACTTGGTAATATTGCTTCATTAGGAATTAAAGTAAGCAAAGAGCAATTAAATCACACATCAAATATAATTAATCAATTTGGATTAACTGATATCGCGAATAAAAGATATTCTGACTTATCTGGTGGACAAAGAAAAATAGTTTCTATCGCTCAAATCATTTCTAAAAATCCAAAAGTATTAATATTAGATGAACCTACCGCGAATTTAGATGTATATAATGAAATAGAAGTTTTATCCTTAATTCAAAATTATGTCAAAAAGAAGAATATTGCTTGTTTATTAGTTCTTCATTCAATTAACTTAGCTAGTAGATATTCTGATAAAATATGTCTATTAAAAAAGGGCTCTGTCTATAAAATAGGTTCACCATTAGAAACTATCACTGAAGATAATTTATTAGATGTATATCATGTTAAAATTGAAAAAACTATATCACAAAATGGTTATCCATTAATTCATATATTAGAAAACGAAGATGAAAAAAATTACTCATTTTAAAGTGAGTAATTTTTATTTTAATCTTTTATTGTTGTGTGATAATAATTGATTTTTACCCATCCTTTATCATTTTCACTATATCCATAGAATCCTAGTTTGGTTCCTACCCATTTTCCAGGATAAGCTTTTTGATTATCTAAATAAGTTTTATTATTAACTTTAATGCTATATATCAAATCATAAAGGTCTTTATTGTTAAATTCGCATGTAATATTAATTTTAGTATCATTTATCTTATCTTCTAAAATAACTTTGTCTTTACATCCAAATTCACCTTCAATTATTCGAATAAAGAATGCATCATCTTTTTTAAAAAATTCTATTGTTTTATATATAGTTCCATAAACTATAAAGCCAAAATGATTTAACTCATTCATCTTATCTAAATCAAAGTTCATATCTAAAGAAAAATTCAATCCACTTACTTTCGTAAGTAATGAATAAGGGATTTTATTTATTTCATCTTTAAAATCAGTATTTTTTAATTCAAATATTAAACCATTTTCCACTTTAAAGAAATCATCTTTATTAGATGGATGTTGCCACATGTATGATAATTTATTGTCTTTAAAATCATCGCTTATCATTAATTGTTTTTCATCTAATATATCGATAGGATAATCTTCACTTGTAACTGGAGTACCTGGAAGTAATAAATCATCAATTTTGCCACATATTGGCCAAGAATTAGACCAAGTTACAGGTTGCAAATGTAGAATTCTTCCATAAGCTCTTTTATCTTGGAAATGAATAAAATAATATTTATCATTTGCGTCATTTATTGATACTAATCCTCCTTGATGAGGACCATTTATCAAACTATCGCCTTGATATAAAACAATTTTAGATTCATATGGTCCAAAGATATTTTTACTTCTAAGGGCAACTTGCCAACCACTTTTAACGCTGCCTGCAGGAGCTAGGATATAAAAATAGTCATTTATATAATAAAATTTAGGTCCTTCAATAGTTGGATTATCATTATGTCCATCATAAACTATTTTATAATCTCCAATGGTAGATTTTAAATCTTTATCAACTTCAATTACTGCGAGTAATGAATTAAAACCAATTCTACTTTTAACAAATGAAAATACTAAATACGCTTTATCATCTACCCAAATAGGGCAAGGATCTTCATAGCCTTTTCCTTTTATTAAGCAATTCATTTCACTCCAAGGTCCATAGATGGATTTAGAATGTATTTCAAATATACCTTCATCTGGCATAGGAAAAACAATATAAAACATCTCGTTATGATATCTTATCGATGGTGCCCATATTCCTTCTCCATGGCAAACCAAATTAAATTTATCTGTTAATTTATCTATTGCATATCCTATTAATGACCAAGATACTAAATTCTTTGAATGTAAAATAGGAATACCTGGAAGAAAATTAAAACTAGAAGCAATCATATAAAAATCATTGTTTACTCTAATAACATCTGGGTCAGAATAATCTTCATGGATAATTGGATTAGTATATTTCATATTTTCACTTCCTTGTTATTTATTATAATATATGTTTTTGTTATTTAAAATCAATTTAAAAGCGAGTCATCAAGGCTCGCATTATTTTTTAAATATTTTTTTAAATATTACTATTGGGGCTTTAATTCCTAATGACTTTACTTTAGAAAATAAATATTTAAATTTCCACCATTTAAATAATAATTTTAATCTTAATTTATTTGTTTTATCCTTTGAAGAACTTATTTCAAAACTAGACAAATAATCAAACAAAGAAGTAGATGATGAATCTAAAGAATAGATTGTTTTTGCTTCTTTGATACAATTAGAACACATTTTATTTCTTAACTCTTCATTGTCAATTAATTCGCAAATGGCGTTAACCCATGAATCATAATCATTATTAACTACTAAGCCATTAATTTTATTTTTAAGCGCGAATGTATAAGGTTCAACATTAGAATATACACCCACAATTCCAAATGATTCATATTCAACTAATTTGTTATAATGTTTAAAAGAATTAAAATAAGATTCACTTAAAGGCGCTAAACCAATATCCCAGTTACATTCTTTCATCTTTTTTTGATATTCTTCATAAGAATCTAAGAAAGGATGTTCAATAATTTCTATTTCATTATGTAACTTAGTTTTAGGTCCAAATATTTCAATTGATATTCTATCTTTATACTTATTTTTGATTGTTTTCAATACATCAGTAAGCATTAAATTAATATCATCCGCGTGATCAATTGAACCTGCGAATCCAATTTTAATAATAGAATTTTTATTCTTTTTATCAATTGGATTTAAACTTGGTTCTACTATTTGTAATGTTTTTTGATTGTTATTTGAATATTTTTCAATTAACTTAGAAGAAGGAGAAATAAAACCATCTGAAATATTGATTAAATTATTTATGACTTTTTTTGTCGATTTTTTTAAATAAAAATGTGAAGCGGATAAGTTTTGAGGTACTTCCAATAAATTATCGTCCATTACATAAACAACAATCTTATTATGTTTTTTGCACCATTTAACAATATCAAGAATATAAGAAGAATCACCTCTTATAACATATAAAACATCAAGCCAAATAAGATCTAAAAATGAAATCTCTTTTACTTTTTTAAATCTATAATCAAGTTTGTTGTTTGATTTTAAATAATTTAATTGCACATCTCCACATAATATTACCGATGGAATATATTCAGGACATATAGATAAAATATTCATCTTTACAACACTCCTTAAGTTTAGTATTTACAATTAAATATTAATTTTTTTAATTGCATTATATAATTCACCCTCTTTAGGTAAATTTTTCAAAAAATATGTAAGTTCTACACCACACATATTAGCGAAAACTTTTTCAATAAAAAGAATATAGCAATCAGAAGAAATATTTTCAAATTTTTCATTATCTCTGCAATAAATAATAAATTGGCGAATTCCATTGTCTATAAAAGAATTAACAAAATCAAAATCAGTTTTATAACTTCCTTGGTATTCATATAAAGAAATAATTAATTTCTTAAATTCATTGTCAGAAAATTTAGAATTATAAAGAGATTCTTTAACATTTTTCACATTAAAATCTTTGCAAATATCATTTATCATATTCATTAAATTATATTCTAAACTATTCCAATCAAAGCTTTCATCAAACACACTCGCTACTTTATTTCTAATTTCTTCTACAATTAAATATAAAGTTAAGCATTTGTTAATAATTTGTATGTCTTTTTTTAAATTATAACTAAAGAATAAAGTGTCAACGTATGCTCTAGTAAAAAAATAATATGCACTTCTTGTATGTGAATGAATAACATCAACAGAAGCAAGTCTTGCTAAATTATATCCATCTTTAATCAATCTAGTTCCTAGATCTAAATCTTCTGCATATATTCCTCTATATTTATATTTTAAAAATATTTCTCTATCAATTATGCAACTGACATCGTCTAATTGTCCCATAGTACGGAGAATATTAGGATTATCATTAATATATTCTGTGATTAAATCTTTGCTATTTAATCCAATATAAGTATTATGTTCATAAATAATATATTTTGCATACATATCAGCGTCTTCTCTAGGTGTTTGTTTACATACGCATGCAACAGCTTCTTTCTTTAAAATAGGTTGAATAAAGTCTAGAACAAAATGATTATTAGATGGACATGCGTCTTGTGTCATTACTAAAAGATATTTACCTTTTGCTTTTTCTGCGCCTAAGTTTCTAGCGTATGAATGTGAGAATTCCTTTTGTGAAATCTTAATCAAAACTACGTCTTCCTTTTCTAAGAATTCAATAGTTCCATCTTTTGATCCGCTGTCGATGATTATAATTTCTAAATTAACATCTTCTTGGGCTTTTAAAGATTTTAATAAGTTTTTAATATCATTTCCACCGTTATAAGTAGGTATAACAACAGAAATTAAATCATCAGTTAATATTTTGTTATTCTTATTAAGATCAACTAAAATTTTATCAAGGTTTTGTGCAAATCCTTTATGAGAAAAATATTTGTCATAGATGCCATATCCGTCAGATAACATTTTATCTGTATCATACTTGCCACTTAAATAATCATTAATCGCATTAGCTAAGTTAATTGGATCGTTATTTTTATAAACAATTCCTCCGCCATTTTTTTCGATTAAACTTGCACTTCCAGTACATTCAGATGTAATAACTGGTTTTTTATATTTCCAAGCTTCTGTAATTACAATAGGCATTGGATCATCAGTTGATGGACAAATAAGACAATCAATTTTTTCATAAAAAGATGGCATATTATCCTTTTCAATTTGATTTATATGAATTAATTTTACTTTACCATTATATGAATCTATTTTTTTAGTAATAGCAGCATCAAATTGTTTGCCAACAATTATAAATTGTATCTTATCAACGAATTTTTTATTTATAAATTCGAAAGATTTAAGTAAAATTTCATATCCTTTTCTTGGTTCAATAGTTCCAACAATTCCAAATGAAATACAATTATCTTTTTCAAATCCTAATACATTTTCAGTTGCTTTTGCAGGTGAATCAGGTAAATAGTACATTAGATTTTCAGTTTTATAATTTGGTCTAAAAGTTAATAATTGTTTCTTTGCATAATCACCTACGGTATAAATTTTTATGTTATCACATAGTTTTTTAGGTAAATCAACAATTTGATTTTCAAGTGCTTCATAAGATACCTTAGATTCATGAATCCACCAAATAACTTTATTTTTAGTACCGTTTAATTTCGCACACATTTTAGCGAAAGTTAAAGTATTTAAAATAATAAATTCAAATAATTGATAAAATGGATCTAAAAGATTTGATTCAATTACTTCATTATATACAATTGTTGTCACATTCTCATTTTTTAAATTGTTAATCAATTTTCCATAATTAGGAGAAATAACAATAGGTGTATATCCTTTTTCTTTTAAAGTTAAAATTAAATTAAAAATAGCAATAGGAGCGCCAGTTAAATTAAGCTCATGTGAAAAAATTAAGCAATATTTGCCATTTTTTTCAAACTCACTTGGTTTATTGAAAACTGATGCTTTTTTAAATTCTAATAATGTAATCATTGTTTCTAAAGAGATATTATTTTTATCAATATAAAAATCTTCATTAGATGAACTTGATACATTAATAGAAATAGAATTATTTAATTTTCTTCCTTCATATTGTCCATATACAACATAGTGTAACAAAGCATTCATATCATTAGGAATATCATTATTAATTTTTCTATATAAATTAGAATTAAAATAAATAGATGCATTATATCCTAATTTTTCGCCTTCATTTAAATAATGCTTATAAACATTTTTTAAAGGGACGTTATAAGTATGGCTATAATATTGTTCATCAAAGAATTTAGTATGCTTTAATAAATATTTCTTATCACATTTATATAATATTCTTTTAATAAATTTATTTAATGTAACTAATTGCATAATTATCTCTTCTTATAATTCTTATCTAACCACTTCATGTATTCACCACTTTGTACGTGATTAATCCATTCTGCGTTATCTAAGTTCCATTTAATTGTTTCTACAATACCTGTATCAAATGTATGAACTGGTTTCCAACCTAATTCAGTTTCAATCTTAGTTGGATCCATTGCATATCTTAAATCATGTCCTGGTCTATCTTTAACATAATTAATTAATGATTCAGGTTTATTTAAAGCTTTTAATATTGTCTTAACTACTTCTAAGTTAGTTCTTTCGTTATGACCTCCAATATTATAAACTTCTCCATCTCTACCATTTCTTACTACTAAATCAATCGCAGTACAATGATCTCCTACATATAACCAGTCTCTTACATTTTCTCCATTTCCATATACTGGTAAAGGTTCATCTTTTAATGCTTTTTGAATCATTAAAGGAATTAACTTTTCAGGGAAATGATATGGTCCATAGTTATTTGAACATCTTGAAATAGTTACAGGAAGTCCAAATGTTCTATGATATGCAAGAACTAATAAATCTGCGCTAGCTTTAGATGCTGAATATGGAGAAGAAGTATGAATAGGAGTTTCTTCAGTAAAGAATAAATCAGGTCTATCTAAAGGTAAATCACCATATACTTCATCAGTAGATACTTGATGATATCTTTTAATACCATATTTTCTACAAGCATCCATTAATACTTGTGTACCTAAGATATTTGTCTTTAAGAAGATTTCAGGATTTTCAATAGATCTATCAACATGAGATTCTGCGGCAAAGTTGATGACATAATCAAAATGTTCACTTTCAAATAATTTAAATACTGCTTCTCTATTACATATATTTTCATGAACAAACTTAAAATTTGGTTTATCCATAATTGGTTCAAGAGTTTCCATATTGCCTGCATAAGTTAATGCATCAATACAGACATATTCATCATTTGGATATTTATTTACCATTATATGTAGGAAGTTACCACCGATAAATCCGGCACCTCCAGTTACTAAGAATTTAGCCATTTACTTTCATCTCCTTTAAATATCTACTTAAAGCATCTTTCCAATCAGGTAATCTATTAAATCCTGCTTTATCTAAAGATTCTTTAGACATTCTAGAATTTAAAGGTCTATCTGTTTGGTTAGGAACTAACTTTTTATATTCTAATGTAGTTACATCATTTACTTTAACATTTTTATTAGATAATTTGAATATCTCACGAGCGAATTCAGCCCATGATATATATCCTTCATTAGTCGCATGATAGATACCATATTTAGTTGTTTCTATCATATCACATAATAATTTAGATAAATCATAAGTATAAGTAACTGAACCTATTTGATCACATACAACATTAAGTTCAGTTTTACCCATATCTGCAAGTTTTAACATTGTCTTAACAAAGTTATTTCCATTTATTCCAAATACCCATGATATTCTAACAATGAAGTATTTATCTAAGCTTTGTTTAACAAAATCTTCACCTTCTGATTTTGTCTTTCCATAAGTAGAAAGACCAACTTTAGGACTATCTACTTCAAAAGGAGTTTCTCCTTTTCCATCAAAGACATAATCAGTAGAAATATATACCATCTTAGCATTAACTTCTTTACAAGCTTCTGCGATATATTTAGGTCCTAATGCATTTACTTTATATACTGCTTCTTTATTTTCTTCTGCTTTATCAACTGCAGTCCAAGCAGCATTATGCATTACTACATCAGGTTTATATTCATTAATTAATTTATGTACTGCTTTTTCATCAGTTATATCTAATTCATCTCTATCAATACCATAGATATTAGTATAACCTCTTTCTTTTAATTCTCTTACACAGTCATAACCAAGTTGTCCTTTAACACCAGTTACTATTATTTTTAAATCTTTATTCATAATAATAACCCCTAGAACTTAATATTACTTTCTTTAAGTGATTTATGTAGTTTATCTTTTTCAGAAAGAAGTGGTTCTTCTTTATAAGGCCAATCAATTCCAACTTCTTCATCATTCCACATGATTCCACCTTCATCTTCAGGATGATATAATTCATCACATTTATAACAGAATGTTGCAGTTTCACTTAATACTACAAATCCATGAGCAAAGCCTCTAGGAATCATAAATTGATTACCTTTTTCACTAGAAAGAACTACACCTTCCCATTTACCATAAGTAGGAGAATCTTTTCTTAAGTCTACACATACATCAAATACTTCTCCTTCAATACATCTAACTAATTTTGCTTGAGGATATGTCTTTTGGAAATGTAAACCTCTTAAAACACCTTTTTTAGATTTAGATTGATTATCTTGAACAAAGTTATAATCAAGTCCTGCTTCTTTAAAATCTTTTTCTTTATATGTTTCCATGAAGTATCCACGGTTATCACCATACTTCTTTGGTTCTATAACATATACATCTTTAATAGATGTTTCGATGAATTTAAAATTACCGATTTGTTTTTCCATAACTATATACCGTAATATCTAACCTTTCCATCTGCAACATTCTTCAAATGCTTTCCATAGTCGTTCTTTTCCATGGTCTTAGCTGTTTCAAGGAGCTGTTCTTTAGATATCCATCCATTTACATAGCTGATTTCTTCCAAACATGCAATTTTGACTCCTTGATGGTTTTCAATCATCTTGACATAATCAGATGCTTCAACTAATGAATCATGAGTACCAGTGTCAAGCCATGTATATCCTCTACCTAAAGTTGAGACATGTAACTTATGTTGTTCAAGATAGTAGTTATTAAGAGTTGTGATTTCGTATTCACCTCTATCACTCTTCTTGATGTTCTTAGCTATTTCACTTACTCCCTTAGGATAGAAATATAATCCAGTTACACAATAATTGGATTTTGGATTCTTTGGTTTCTCTTCAATGGATAAAGCATTACCTTCTTTGTCTAATTCAACAATACCAAATCTTTCAGGATCTTTGACCTGATATCCAAAGATGGTAGCTATTCCATTATTGGCTCTATCAATGGAATTAGTTAAGTGATTGATTAATCCTGCTCCATGATAGATGTTGTCTCCTAAAATC
>CAVFKD010000014.1:0-23378 GCA_963623095.1 bacterium
GTATTATATCTAACTTTATTAATACTAAGTATTAACATAATTAAAAATATATTTCATAAAATTATAAAAAAATAAAATTTTTAAAAAATTAAAAATAACGTTAATTTTAAACAAAAATGTTTCACGGAATAATGACATCAATTTTATTTTTATAAAAAATAATATTGTTGTTTTAAAAATAACATCTTTGTTGTAGAATAAATAACGCAAAAGGAGTTAATAAATTTTATGAAAGAATTAATTATCAAAGATCTCCACGTTGAAGTAGAAAATAAAGAAATCTTAAAAGGAGTAAATCTCGTTGTTAAAGAAGGAGAAACAATTGCTTTACTTGGTCCTAATGGGCATGGTAAATCAACCCTTCTTGCGGCGATTATGGGTAATCCAAAATATAAAATCACTCAAGGTTCTATTACTCTTGATGGTAAAAATGTTTTAGAAATGAGCGTTGACCAAAGAGCGAGAGAAGGCCTTTTCTTAGGCATGCAATATCCTTCTGAAGTTCCAGGAGTTGTCAATGCAGACTTTTTAAAAGCCGCGGTTAATGCAAGAAGAGATACACCAATTAAATTATTTGAATTCTATCGCGCAGTTGAATCGGCAAGTAAGAAGATGCATATCTCCATGGATATGGCTCAAAGATTTTTAAATGAAGGATTCTCAGGTGGAGAAAAGAAACGTAATGAAATTTTACAAATGCTTTTATTAAAACCTGATTTCGCGATGCTTGATGAAATTGACTCAGGCTTAGATGTTGATGCATTAGTTTATGTTGCAGACGCAATTAAAGAAATGCAACAAACTACATCAACTGCATTTTTAGTCATTTCTCACTACGAAAAATTATACAAAATGATCAATCCAACTAAAGCGGCAGTTATGATCAATGGTAAAATCGCAGTTGAAGGCGATACAAACATCATTGAAAGAATTGAAAAAGAAGGCTATGAATGGATTAAATACGAATTAGGTATTGAAATTGAAAAAGAAGATGTTGCGATGAATAAGACTTCTATTGGTGCATGCGCAACAAAACAAATCATTTCTAAGTAGGTGATATTATGCTAGATCTAATAAAAGATTTAAAATTAAACAAATCTAGAAATGATGTAAGTATTAAAGAAACTAGTGATGAATTAAATATAACTTTTAACAATGATGAAGAATTAAATATCTTAATCGATTGGTCTTCATTAGATAAAAAAGACACTTATGTTTTTAACTTTAATAGCGATAAAAAAGTTTCTATTATTGAAATTGATTCTTCAAATAGCAAAGTAATTTATAACTTAAACGATTATGCAAATGTAAATCATTCTATTGCTTGTTTAAACAAAGGCAATGTTTCTAACTACGAAGTTAATTTAGAAAATGGTGCATTTTATGAAGGTGCACTCGCAGATTTTTCATGTGGAAATAAATCATTTAAAGTTAATTGTTCTTTAAATAAACCTGAAGGCAAAGTATTGTGGCATTTATCTTCACTTGCAACGCTAGATGATAAAAAAGATTTTGATATTTCAATTAATCATTACGCTAAGCATACCTTTGCAAAAATGGAAAATTATGGAGTATGTGAAAACGATGCAAGTATGAATTTCTTAGGTATTTCTAAGATTCATAAAGGTGCGAAAACTTCCGCGACACATCAAAGCGCAAAAATTATGGTCTTTGATCCAAATTGTAAAGCAAAAGCTAGCCCATCATTATGCATCGATGAGAATGATGTTGAAGCAAGTCACGCGGCAGTTGTAGGACAAATTAATGAAGAACATATCTTCTATCTAACTTCCAGAGGAATCAAAGAAGAAGAAGCTAAAAAGTTAATTACTTTAGGATATTTAAATCCAATCTTGGGATATTTTAATGACGAAGAGATACTTTCTAAAATCAAAGATAGTATCGATAGGAGATTTTAATATGTTTGATCCTTACGTTATTAGAAAAGATTTTCCAATGATTCAAAATAACAAAACTATGTCATCTTGCCCAATGGTCTATTTTGATAACGCGGCGACTACTTTTAAACCTCAATGCGTTATTGATGCAGAAATGGGATATTATCAATATTACACCGCGAATACACATCGAGGTGATTATCCTATCGCTGAACAAGCGGATAAAGCTTATGATGAAGCAAGAGAAAAAGTTGCAAAATTCATTAACGCAAAAAAGACTGAAATAGTTTTTACTTCCGGAACTAGTGAAGGATTAAACCAAATCGCAAACGGATTAAAAAAGTTCTTAACTAAAGGTGATGAAGTCATTATTTCTTTAGAAGAACACGCATCAAATGTTTTACCTTGGTTTAGCTTACAACATGAAATAGGTATTGTTATTAAATATGTTCCAGTTGATTCGAAAGGTAGAATTACTTTAGAAGGCTTAAAAAGCGTTATAAGCAATAAAACTAAAGTAGTATCTTTAGCTCATGTTTCAAATACATTAGGCTACATAGTAGATATTAAATCTTTAGCGAAGTTAACTCATGAATATGGCGCATATTTTGTATGCGATGCTGCTCAAAGCGCTCCACATATGAAACTTGATGTTAAAGACTTAGATGTTGATTTTTTAGTATTCTCAGGACATAAATGTGTTGGTCCGACCGGGATAGGAGTAATGTATGGTAAATATAATCTCTTAGACAAAATGGATCCTTTACATTTAGGTGGAGGAATGAATACAGATTTTGATATGTGCGGAAATTTTGGTTATTTAATTACACCAACTAAATTTGAAGCAGGTACACAAAATATTGCTGGAGCAATTGGATTAGCCGCGGCTTTAGAATATTTATCAAATATTGGCTTAGACAATATTGAAAAATACGAAAGAGAACTAAAAGCATATGCAATTAGTAAACTTAAAGATATTCCTGAATTAACAATCTATAATCCGGATTCAGAAACAGGAATTATTACATTTAACTATAAAGGAGTTCACGCTCAAGACATGGGTACTTTACTTGCGAGTAAAGGAATATGTGTTCGTTCAGGACAACACTGCGCTAAACTTCTTCATAACATTATAGGTGAACTTGCAACCGTAAGAGCGAGTTTATACTTCTACAATACCAAAGAAGAAATTGATTTATTTGTAGAAGCATGTAAGAAAGGTGGGGACTTTTTAGATGCCTTTTTCGCTTAATAACGAGATGATGAGAGAAATCATCATGGATCATTACAACAATCCAAGAAATAAAAAAGAAATAAATGATCCAAATTATGTAACTGTTTATATGGATTCAACAAGTTGCATTGATAAAATTTATATCCATATGCTTGTTAAAGATGGAAAGATAGATGATTGCTGTTGGCATGGAAATGGATGCGCAATATCTACTGCATCTACTTCAATTATGACTGAACTTTTAAAAGGTAAGAAAGTTGAAGAAGCAGAAAAGATTATGGAAGCATTCCAAAACATGATGTATGGCAAAGAATACGACCCAGATTTATTAGATGAAGCAATTGTCTTTATGAATACTTCTAAACAACCAAGTAGAATTAAATGTGCGACTATTGGATATCGTGGAGTTAACAAGATATTGAATGGAGATGACAACAATGAATAAAGATTTAAATGAACATGAATATAAATATGGCTTTAAAGATGAAGACGTTTCTGTTGTTAAAACTAATGTTGGCTTAAATGAAGATATCATCAAAGAAATATCTAAATTAAAAGGTGAACCTGATTGGATGCTTGAATTTAGATTAAAATCTTATCATGCATTCTTAGAACTTAAAAACCCTAGTTATGGACCTGATTTATCCAATATTGATTTTAATTCATTTACTTATTTTACTAGACCAAGTAACAAAGAAGAAAAATCATGGGATAAAGTTCCTGAAACTATCAAAAATACCTTCTCAAAATTAGGTATTCCAGAGGCAGAAGCTAAATACCTCGCAGGTGTTTCAACTCAATATGAATCAGAAGTTGTTTATCATAACATGCTTCAAGAAGTAGAAGATAAAGGTGTTATTTTCCTTTCTACTGATATGGCATTAAAAACATGCCCTGAAATCTTTAAAAAATATTTCAATAAAGTCGTTCCTTATAACGACAATAAATACTCAGCCTTAAATGGGGCTGTATGGTCAGGTGGTAGTTTTATTTATGTACCAAAAGGTGTTCATTTAGAAAAACCACTTCAATCATATTTTAGAATTAACAATGAAAAATCTGGTCAATTTGAAAGAACACTTATCATTGTTGATGAAGGCGCGGATGTCCATTATGTTGAAGGATGTACTGCACCTATTTATTCAAAAGAATCTTTACATGCCGCGGTAGTTGAAATCTATGTTGAAAAAGGCGGTAGATGTAGATATTCAACCATTCAAAACTGGTCAACTAATATCGTTAATCTAGTTACGAAAAGAGCGTTAGTTGAAGAAGATGGATTAATGGAATGGATCGATGGAAATATCGGTTCACAATTAAATATGAAATATCCTTGCTGCGTCTTAAATGGACCTCATGCAAAAGGAACATGTATTTCTATCGCAGTCGCGGATAAAGATCAATTCCAAGATGCGGGCGCAAAAATGATTCATTTAGCCCCTTATACAACTAGTAACATTATCTCTAAATCAATTGTAAAAAGAGGTGGAGTCGCTAATTACCGTGGTAAAGTATTTATGGCAAAGAATGCTGAACATTCAAAATCACATGTTGAATGCGATACACTTATTTTGGATGATAAATCCGCGAGTGATACAATACCAACAAATATTTGTAACAACAATTCTTCATTCTTAGAACATGAAGCAACTGTTTCAAAGATTAATGAAGAACAATTATTTTATTTAATGAGTAGAGGTTTAACTGAAAAAGAAGCTACTCAAATGATTATTATGGGTTTTATTGAACCATTCTCAAAAGAATTACCAATGGAATATGCGGTTGAATTAAATCAACTCATAAAAATGGATATGGAAGGAAGTATCGGATAATGGATTATGATGTTATCGTAGTAGGTGGAGGACATGCTGGAATGGAAGCTTGCTTTGCTTCTGCACATTTAGGCATGAAAACCTTACTTGTTACACTAAATAAAAATAAAGTATCAAACATGCCTTGCAATCCATCTATTGGAGGAAGCGCAAAAGGTATTGTTGTTAGAGAAATTGACGCTCTTGGAGGCATGATGGGTAAAGGCGCGGATAAAGCGTGTTTACAAATGAAAATGCTTAATACTGGTAAAGGACCTGGTGTCCAATGTTTAAGAGCCCAAGAAGATAAATTAGACTATCCTAAAGTAATGTTAGATTTCGCTGAACATACAGAAAATTTAACTATTTTAGAAGGTATGGTCACTGATTTAATTCATGATGATAATCATGTTTTTGGTGTTAAAATCAATGAAAAAGAAATCACTTCCAAAGCGGTTATTTTAACAACTGGTACATATATGGAAAGTTCTATTTTAAGAGGACATACAGTTAAAAGCGATGGACCTGATGGAGAAAAACCATCTTTAGGCTTATCACCAAATTTACAAAAAATGGGTATTAAGACTATTAGATTAAAAACAGGTACACCTCAAAGAATTAAAGAAAGCAGTATTGATTATTCAGTGTTAGAACCTCAATATGGAACTAATAGACCTTTAAAATTTAGTTTTGAAGAATCACACATTGTTCCTTTTGATGATCAAATTGTTTGCTATTTAACTTATACAAATGCAAAAACTCATCAAATTATTAAAGATCACTTATTAGAATCTTCAATGTATGGAGGTATTGTAAAAGGTGTTGGACCAAGATATTGCCCATCTATTGAAGATAAAGTAGTAAGATTCGCGGATAAAGAAAGACATCAATTATTCTTAGAAAGAGAATCGTTACATACCGATTTAGTCTATTTACAAGGCTTTTCTACATCAATGCCTGAATATGTTCAAGAAGAAATGGTTCATTCATTAAAAGGTCTTGAACACGCAGAAATTGTTAAATATGCTTATGCGATTGAATACGATGCGATTGATACATCAGAATACGATTATACTTTAGGCATTAAAAAATGGCCTGGACTTTATATCGGAGGACAAATTTGTGGTACTTCTGGATATGAAGAAGCGGCAGGTTTAGGCTTAATGGCAGGAATTAACGCATGTTTAAAAATAATGGGAAGAGAACCATTAATTTTAAGAAGAGACCAAGCATATATTGGTGTTATGATTGATGATTTAGTTTCAAAAGGAACTAAAGAACCATATAGATTATTATCTTCTCGCGCGGAATATCGTTTATTAATGAGAAGTGATAACGCAGATATTAGATTAACTCCTATTGGTCATGAAATTGGCTTAATTAAAGAAGAACGTTATCAAAGATTCTTAAATAAGATGGACTTATTAAAGAATACAAAAGAAATGATGGAAACTACCCATATGGGTATGAATAAAGATTTCGTTGCTTATATGCACGAACTCGGTTTTACTACCTATAATGGAGGACCAACAGTTTCAGAAATCTTAAAAAGACCTGGAGTTACATTAAATAGATTAAAAGACTATGTTGCTAACTTCCCTAATTTAACTTTAGAAGAGGAAGAACAATTAGAAATCATGGTTAAATACGAAGGTTATATCACCAAAGAAAAGAAAGAAGCTGAACATCTTTTAAAATTAGAAGAAGTTAAGATTCCAAGTGATATTGACTATATAAATATGGAAGGATTACGTCTTGAAGCAAGACAAAAATTAAATAATATTCGTCCATTAACTATTTCTCAAGCAAGCAGAATATCCGGGGTAAATCCTGCCGATATATCTGTCTTATTAATGCATATTAAGATAGGAAAATAACATGAAGAAAGAAGAATTTATATTAAAATTAAAAGAAAAAGGATTAGAACTATCATCATTACAAATTTCACAATTTGAATTATATTTACAAACATTACAAGAATATAATAAGGTGATGGATTTAACGACAATTATTGAAGATGAAGATGTTTATGAAAAACATTTTTATGATTCTTTATTATGCTCTTTTAAAATTGATTTAAATTCTAAAAATCTTCTTGATGTCGGTTCAGGTGCTGGTTTCCCAGGCATTCCTTTAGCGATTGCTTATCCTAACTTACAAATCACATTATTAGAACCTACAACTAAAAGATGTAATTTCTTAGAGATAGTTAAAAATAAATTAGGATTAAATAATGTTACTATTGTTAATGATCGCGCAGAAAATTATATTAAAGGTCATGAAGAAGAATTTGATATAGTCACTGCAAGAGCGGTTTCTAGATTAAATATTCTTTTAGAACTTGTTGCTTCTTATTTAAAGATTAATGGAACATTTATTTCTTTAAAAGGTAAAATAGGTTTAGAAGAATTAAAAGAAGCAAGTAATGCTTTAAAAACATTAAATTTAAAACAAGATTTTATTCAAGAAGAACATCTTATATCAAATGATGATGTAAGAATTAATATCTTTATTAAAAAGATAGGAAAAACAAATCCTAAATATCCAAGAAATTACGGACAAATCAAGAAACGTCCATTATAAGGAGTAATTATGAAAATTATATCGATAGCCAATCAAAAAGGCGGAGTAGGTAAAACTACTACCGCGATCTCCTTAGGTGGAGCATTAGCGAAATTTAATAAAAAAGTATTATTAATTGATATGGATCCTCAAGGCAATTGCGGACGCGGTGTCGGAGTTGATATCACTTTAGTAAAGAAGAATATTGTCGATGTTTTATTAAATAAGGCGGATATCAATAAAGTAATTGTTCATACTGATACTGAAAATATTGATATCTTACCAAGCAATTTAAAACTCGCAGCTTTTGAAACAGAAGTCCAAGGTACTGCTAGACCATTTTATTTATTAAAATACGCATTAACAAAATTAGATAATAAATATGACTATGTCATTATTGATTGTCCTCCATCATTAGGACTATTAAGCTTAAATGCATTATGTGCATCAAATTCATGCTTAATCCCAGTCCAATGCGAATATTTTGCGATGGATGGAGTCGCTCAAATATTATCAACTATTTCAAAAGTACAACAAGATTATAATCCTGATATTGAAATACAAGGATTTTTATTAACTATGTATGATGCGAGATTAAGACTTGCAACAGAAGTAACTCAAGAAATAAGAGGACTATTTAAAGAAAAGACATTTACCACTCAAATTCCACGTAACTCATCTCTCGCGGAAGCTGCAATGATTGGTAAACCTGTTACTATCTTTAGACCAACTGCTTCTGGCTCACAAGCTTACATCTCTTTAGCGAGGGAAATATTATCTAATGAAAAAGAATAGTAAGAATAGAAGCCTTGCTTCTTTAATGGAACAATATGCGAATCAAGATATTTTATCAACGATTGCAAAAGAATATTCCAAAGAGGATGAAACCCTCTTTGTTCCTTTAAGCAAGGTTAAATTTAATCCTATTTCTATTCATCAATTCTTTTTAGATCGTTTATTAAAAGACTTAAATGACTCAATTAAAAAAAATGGTATTATGTCACCTATATTAGTTAGAAAGAACGATAAAGGATATTATGAAGTTATTTCAGGATATAAAAGATACTATGTGGCAAAGAAACTTCATTTACAAGAAATACCAGTCGCAGTAAGAAATATCCCCGATGATTTAATGATATATTTAGTATTATCAAGAGGTAATAAGAAACTCCACGATAATATTTTAAATAAGACATATGCTTATGAAATATTAACACGTGATTATCATGTATCAAGAAAAGATATCGCTTTAATTTCTAAAACAAGTGTTTGTCAAGTAACTAATATCTTAAGATTATCTAAATTAGATGAAGAAGTTATTTTAGCTTTAAAGAAAGATAAAATATCTTATGGTCAAGCAAGAGTATTAATTGGACTTGATAACCAACAACAAATCGAATATTTAAATCAAATTATACAAAATAAAAAATCAGTAAGAGAGATTGAAAAAGAAGTTAGAGAATATAAAAATCCTTCTAAATATTCTTCTTTATTAAAAGAATACGAGAAGGATAATTCTTGTTCTATATTATTAACTGAAAAAGGTGTAACTTTTAAATTTGATAATAATGATCAATTAAATAAATTCTTAAATGAAGTGCTAAACAAGCAAAAATAAAAGACCACGTGGTCTTTTTATTTTAATAATTTTAATTCTAAGAGTAACTTTTCAAATTTGAGCTTTACGCTTTCTTCATCATCACCAGTTATTTCAATAGTGAATTCTGAACCTGTTTTGATGACTAAAGACATCATATTCATAATTGACTTTAAATCAGCTTCTCCATCTTCACATTTTAAAGTTAAACTGCACTTATTAGCTCTATTTGCTTCCGCGACTAATTCAGCACAATATCTTGATGTAAGTCCCATTGGATTATTTACTTTACAATTTAGTTTAACCATATATTAAAAGCTCCTCTAGTATTAATCATATAGTAAGTCTTGAAAAAATGCAAGAAAAATATTAAAGCGCTTTCATACATAATGTAAAAACATCATTCTGAATCATTGGATTTTCGATAAATATAATTTTAAGAATAAAAGATTATTAACTTTTATAATTTATAATACATGATATTAAATATATTATCATTTATAAACTTAGAGAGAATATCTAATCAAAATTGATGGCTAAAAACATTTTTCAAAAAAATAAAAAAAATAAAAAATAATAATTGACACATAATTCTTATAATGCTATATTATTAAAGCGTATTGTGATACGCGATGAAAAAATGGAAGTTTAGCTCAGCTGGGAGAGCATCGCTTTTACACGGCGGAGGTCATAGGTTCGAGCCCTATAACTTCCACCATTTATAATCAAAATCACAGATGGGTGGTTAGCGAAGTGGCCAAACGCGGCTGACTGTAAATCAGTTCCTTCGGGTTCGGTAGTTCAAATCTACCACCGCCCACCATCTCTTGGGGTATAGCCAAGCGGTAAGGCAAGGGACTTTGACTCCCTCATGCGCTGGTCCGAATCCAGCTACCCCAGCCAATTTTATATGACTCACTAGCTCAGTCGGTAGAGCACTTGACTTTTAATCAAGGGGTCTGGAGTTCGAATCTCCAGTGAGTCACCATTTCTAAATGCCCGGATGGCGGAATAGGTAGACGCACAAGACTTAAAATCTTGCGATCGATGAGGTCGTGCCAGTTCGATTCTGGTTCTGGGCACCATTTAGTACATTAGGTCTGATACTTTGTATCAGGCTTTTTTGTTGCTTAATGTCAAAACTTGTATATGAAATACTTTATAAACAAGTTATTGATTTTACGTATAGAATTATATTCATATAAATACTTTACGATATTTTTGAATTAAAAAGGGATATTTTAATAATTTAGATTTGTGATATTAATTACAATTGTAATTTCTTTCGACCAAGTTTGAAAATATTATCACCATATACTAAAATAATTATTAAATGGAGGTCACTTTATGAAAATGACATTTCGTTGGTATGGAGAAAATGATTGCATACCATTAAATTATATTAAACAAATCCAAGGGATGACTGGAGTAGTAACCGCGGTATATGATGTACCAGTTGGTGAAGTTTGGCCTGAAGAAAGTATTAAGCATTTAAAGGAACTATGCGACAAAGCGCATCTAGAAATGGAAGTGATTGAATCAGTTCCTGTTCATGAAGATATTAAACTTGGTAAACCTACTAGAGATAAATATATTGAAAATTATAAAAAGAATATTCTTTTATTAGGTAAATACGGAGTTAAATGCATTTGCTATAACTTCATGCCGGTATTTGATTGGTTTAGAACTAATTTACATTACGTTCATGAAGATGGCTCTAACTCATTATCATATATAGAAGATGATTTTAATAAATTAGATAAGCATAATTTAAGATTACCAGGATGGGATGAAAGTTATTCTTCTGATGAATTAAATGGTTTATTGAAAGAATATGAAGGAATGAGTCATGAACAATTATTTGATAATTTAGTTTATTTCTTAAAGGCTATTATGCCTGCTTGTGATGAAGCTAATATCAATATGGCTATTCATCCAGATGATCCGCCATGGGATATATTCTCTTTACCACGTATTGTTGGTAAAGAAAGTGATTATGATAAATTATTTGAAGCAGTACCAAATAAACATAATGGTATTACTTTCTGCACAGGTTCATTAGGCGCGGGTAGATTTAATGATTTACCATATATGGCTAAAAAATACGCGAGTAGAATCTATTTTGCTCATTTAAGACAATTAAAATTCATTAATGAAACTGATTTCTTTGAAAATGGACATCAAACTGATTATGGCAATGTTGATATTTATCAAATTGTAAAAGAATTGGTTGATAATGGCTTTGATGGATATGTAAGACCAGATCATGGCAGAAATATCTTTGGAGAAGAAGCAAAACCTGGTTATGGATTATACGATAGAGCGTTAGGTGCTTGTTATTTACAAGGTTTATTTGAAGCTATTGAAAAGGAGAAAAAGTAAAATGAAATTACCAATGCAAGTAAATGATTTAAAAAATAAAGTAGTTGTTGTAACTGGCGCAGGTGGAGTACTTTGTTCTATGATGTCAAAAGCTTTAGCTTCATCAGGAGCGAAAGTAGCTTTACTTGATTTACATAAAGAAGCCGCGGATAAATACGTTGAAGAAATCAAAAAAGAAGGTGGCATTGCTTTTGGCTATGAAGCAAATGTATTAGATAAAGAATCATTAAAAAAATGCCACGAACAAATTTTAAAAGATTTAGGTAGCGTTGATATTTTACTTAATGGTGCAGGAGGAAATAATCCAAAAGCAACCACAGATAAAGAATATTTCTATAAAGAAGATTTAGAAAACGATACAAAATCATTCTTTGATTTAGATAAATCAGGCTTTGAATTTGTATTCAATTTAAATATCTTAGGTACATTATTACCTACTCAAGAATTCGCGCCGGATATGATTGATAAAAAAGGATGTTCAATTTTAAATATATCATCAATGAATGCTTTTACTCCTTTAACAAAGATTCCTGCTTATTCAGGGGCTAAAGCAAGCGTATCTAATTTTACAAAATGGCTCGCGGTTCATTTCTCTAAAGTAGGAATTAGAGTAAATGCGATCGCACCTGGATTCTTCTCAACCGCGCAAAATAAAGCATTGCTTTGGAATGAAGATGGAACTCCAACTCCAAGAACTCATAAAATTATTTCTGCAACACCAATGGAAAGATTTGGTGAACCTGAAGAATTAATTGGATCTGTATTATTCTTATTAAGTTCTGAATGTGCTTCATTTATCACAGGTGTAGTACTTCCAATAGATGGAGGATTCTCTTCATATTCTGGAGTTTAATATAAATATCTTTAGTATTAATAGGTAGCTTTAAATACTTAAAAAGGGGTTCACTTCATCCCCTTGACTTGAAGAATTAAATTAGTTTATAAAGACTATGGGTTGATTTGGTGACGTTAGTCACCTTTTCTTTTACCCAAAATCACTATAAGAAGTATTAATATCAGTATTAATATTATCTCTTCCATTACTAAAATTAATTATCAAGCCAATAGGTTCCACCCTTTTTATTTGTCTCAATTTGGTAATCTTCCTATCGACAATATAATTGTAACATATATATTTAACGACAAATCCCGACTTTGCCCCTAGTTTGTCTCATTATGGACAAAGATTGACAATATTAAAATATTTAAAGAAATACACTTAAAAATTAAAATTTTACATTTTTAATAAAAAGTATTGCAATGTTTTACTTATTTGAATATTATAATTGCATTAACAGCAACGAAAAGAAGTAGTAGTTAAAAGAAACTATTTAGCGAGCTAGCGATCGGTGAAAGGCTAGTATAGAAGAATTTAATGAACGTATCTTGGAGCTGGTAGGACAAAAGCCTATCCGGGTTCGCCCGTCAAAGCGTCTGAGTTTGATGGAACTCATAGAGTACTCATTAAAGTGATTTGATGAGCAACTAAGGTGGCACCGCGATTATATCGCCCTTAGACAATCTTGTTTAAGGGCGTTTTTTATTTAAAAACACTCTTAACTTGAAAGTTTCTATTCAATTTAGGAGGTATATATTATGAAACTTACAAAAAATTTATTAACTTTAGGTCTTGTTGGATTAATGGGAGTTGGACTATCCTCATGTGGCGCAAGCATGAAAAGCGTTGACCAAATCAAAGAAAGTGGAAAAATAATTGTCGCAACTAACGCAACATTCCAACCATTTGAATATTTAGAAAATGGTGAATTCAAAGGTATTGATATCGCATTTGCTCAAGCTTATGCAGATTCATTAGGAGTATCATTAGAAGTTAGTGATATTGACTTTGATGCAATTATCCCATCTGTTCAAACTTATAAGGCTGATTTTGGTATTGCAGGTATGACAAAAACTGAATCAAGAGCGAAAGTAGTTGATTTCACTGATACTTATTATGAAGCAAGCCAAGTAGTTATTGTTAAATCAGATTCTGTTTATGTTAACTATACAAAAGATCAATTATTAGAAGCATTAGAAGGTAAAACTATTGGTTGCCAAATTGGTACAACTGGTGAATCATATATCAATGGCGATACTGAAATGGAATTTGATGGAATTAAAAATGCTCAATGCAAAGGATATAAAGATGGCCTTTTAGCGACAAAAGACCTTTCTGATGGCAATATTGATGCAGTTATTATTGACTCTGCACCTGCAAGTTTATATGTAAAACAATATTCAAATTGCCAAGTAGTTTCAAACGTTGTATTAACACAAGAAGAATACGCAATTGCAGTTGCAAAAGGAAATACAACATTGGTTGAATCATTAAATGCATTTATTAAAGAAATTAAATCTAATGGTAAATTAGGTGAAATTATTAATACATACTATGCAGCTTAAGAAATTATTAAAAAACAAAAATACTATTGTTAAATGGGTAATGCTATTAGTATTCTTCCTAATATTATTAACCCTTGCTTTGGTATTTAAAGAAGGACTTGGAGATAAATTAAAAACTAATTTCTCCAATCCTAAAAATATTCAAAATATCTTTAATGGTTTAGGTACCACTATGTTAATCACCATCTGCGCATTCGTAGGTGGTGTCGTAGTTGGGTTTATTACATGCTTAGTTTTAAATATTAAAAGTGAGAATGTATTTATCTTAATATTACAAAATATCTTTAAAGCATATGTATCAATCTTCAGAGGAACTCCAATGGTAGTTCAATTATTGATCATTTACTTTATTATCTTATCTCCATTGCATGTTGATTCATTATATGTTGCGATCATTGCTTTTGGCTTAAATTCTGGTGCTTATGTTTCAGAAATTATCCGTGGAGGTATTAACGCAATCCCTAAGGGACAAATGGAAGCAGGTCGTTCACTTGGACTTTCTTATTCACAAGTAATGGCAAAAATTATTTTCCCTCAAGCATTAAGAAATGCATTGCCTTCATTAGGTAATGAATTAATTACATTAGTAAAAGAAACTTCAATTGTTTCTTTCGTCGCAGTAGTTGATTTAACTAAAGCATTCCAATCACTCGCGACTGCGACTTACGATTATACAACAGTCTATTTAGTAATGGGTGTTACATACTTTGTTATTGTATATATCTTAACTAAATTATTAGGACTATTAGAAAGGAAGTTAATGCGCCATGTTAGAGGTTAAAAATGTAACTGTAACTTTCCAAGATGATGGAAAGACTGTACTTGATGATGTTAGTTTAACAATTAATAATGGTGAAGTTATTTCCATTATTGGTCCTTCTGGAAGTGGTAAATCAACTTTAATTAGATGTATGAACCATTTGGTAAAACCAACAAGTGGTGAAATATTATTAGATGGAGAATTAATCACTGATAAAAACATCAACGAAATGAGAGGACACATTGGAATGGTTTTCCAACAATTTGAATTATTCCCTCATTTAAGTGTTTTAGACAATATGATTCTCGCTCCTACAATGCTTAAAAAGATGACTAAGGCAGAAGCAACAACTAAAGCATTAGAATTATTAAAAAGAGTTAATCTAGAAGATAAAGCTAATGCATACCCTGGAACTTTATCCGGTGGACAAAAACAACGTATTGCGATTGTAAGAAGCTTAATTCTAGAACCAGAAATCATGCTATTTGATGAACCTACTTCTGCGTTAGATCCTGAAATGGTTAAAGAAGTATTAGATGTTATTAAAGAACTCGCAGAATCTGGAATGACAATATGCGTAGTTACTCATGAACTTGGTTTTGCTAAACAAGTATCAAGCAGAGTTATCTTTGTCGATAATAAGAAAATTGTTGAAAGTGGTACACCTGAAGAAATATTTGATCATCCTAAATCAGAAAGATTAAAAGATTTCTTAAACACATGTGAAGCTTTCCATATCTAAAGGCTTATATAGCCTTTTTTTATTGCAAAAAAATAGAGAAGATTTAAAACCTTCTCTATTAGTAATTAGAATTTTGATGTATCAAAATCTTTGATATATTTCTTTAAAGGAGAAACAACTTTTTTAACTGTTCCATCATTGAATGGATTATTAATATGTGCGTGTTCTAGTAATTCAGTAAATGGATATTTGCCACCTAATTTACATAACTTAACATATTTATTCCATGTACGAGCTTGATTCTTTCTTGATTCATTAAAGAATTGGAAAGCACATACTTGAGCGAGAGTATAATCGATATAATAGAATGGAGAACCAAAGACATGAGATTGTTTCATCCACCATCCACCTTTTTCAAATACTTTAGCTTCTTTATATTTCTTATGTGGGAGATATTTCTTTTCAATTTCTCTAAATGCTTTACATCTTTCTTCATGAGTTGCTTCAGGATGTTCATAAACAAAGTGTTGGAATTCATCGATTGTTACTCCATATGGGATAAATGTTAAACCATCACATACATGAGTATAACGATATTTATCAGCTTCATCATTGAAGAAATAATCCATCCAAGGATAAGTGATAAATTCCATACTCATCGAATGAATTTCACAAGCTTCTAATGTTGGTGAACGATATTCTGGAATTTGAATGTTTCTTGACATATAACCTTGGAATGCGTGACCAAATTCATGAGTTAAAACTTCAACATCTCCAGATGTACCATTGAAGTTAGAGAAAATAAATGGTGCTTTATAATCAGGAAGATAAGTCATATATCCTCCTCCTGCTTTACCTTTACGAGCTTCTAAATCTAAAAGTTCATATTCTTTCATAAAGTTGAAGAAATAATCTGTTTCTTTAGAAAGCTCATGATACATTTTACTTGCTTGAGATACTAAATAATCTTTATTTCCTTTTGGAGTTGCATTACCGCTTAAAAACATTAAATTGTAATCGTAATATTGAGGATTTGAAATACCAATTCTTTTTGCTTGTGCTTTAAATAATTTGTTAGTGAATGGAACTAAATCTTCATAGATTTGTTTTCTATAATTAGATACCATTGTTGCATCATAGTCAGTTCTACCTAACATCTTATATCCTAACTCAATAAAGTTTTTATAACCTAATTTTAATGCCATTTGATGTCTTGTTTTAACAAGTTCATCATAGATTTTACCAATTTCTTCATCGTGATCTTCAAAGAATTTTGCGCTTAATAAAGCAGCTTCTTTTCTAATTGCACGATCTTTATTTGTTGTGAATTTGCCAAGTTGAGCAAGGTTATAAGTTTCTCCTTGGAATTCTATTTGTGCAGAAGCAATTATTTTAGTATATTCACTAGTTAAAGAATTAATTTTTTGAAGTTCTGGAATAATCTTTTCATCAAAACATTCAAGTTGTGTTTGAGCCATTTTGAATAAATGAGTACCATATTTTTCTTCAAATTCTTTTCTATATTTTGCATTGACTAATGCCATAGTGAATTGATTAGTATAAGCATTTAATTCAGGAAGACAATTATCAAGCATTTCTTGATTTTTGATATTTTCTTCATTCAATGTATCTTGATTGTATCTAATAGACGCGATAGTGATATTTGTTGAAATATGATCAATATATTTATTATATTTTTTTAATACCTTGTCTTGTTGCTCAAAACAAGAAGCGTTATTAAATTCTTCAATAATCTTTGTTAAATCATTTTTAATCTTTTTTAAATTTAACTTTGTAAATTTCATTTCGCTAAATTTCTTCATGTTGTTCCTCCTAGTACATAGTTTCTTTCTTTTTTATTCTAAATATAAATGATATTGGTCTAAAAATAAAAAATCTAATCCAATAGTTATAGCCAAATACAAGTGAATTGTATAAAGCTATTTCTTTACGATGTTGAATATCAATATCGTTGATTGTAGTTTTTATAGTTCTATATTTAGTAGATTCACCAAGACCATTTTTTTCTGCGATATAAAAGATTGTATCGACAGTTTTCATCAATAATGTTTTCATTGATAATCTTTCGTAAGTATTAATTACTTTTAATTCATCATGTATACCATCATTAGATTCTAGATTTAATGCTTCTTTGATATTGTCCGGTAAAACGACACCATTTTCTTGCATGTATTTACCTAAAGAAACCATTAAGTCATATTTTTGGGCTGTTAAGACATTAATCGCATGTTCTTTACTATTAATTGCTTTGGAAGTAGAAAGAATAACAAAACCAATTATTAGACAAAAAATAATATAGATACTTGCGACAATTATTATTGCGATTAAATAACCAGGCATAGTGCCTCCTTCCTTATTTAATATAATTATAATAATTATAAAATCGTTTCAATAAAAGCATTTTTTCGTAAGTTTAATAAAATAAAACTGTTTTTTTACTTTTTATTTGGCTTTTAGAAGCTTTAATCATTATAATAGTATTAACTATTAACAAAGAAAGAAGGTGGGATATATGAAATATCATATCGGAGACATTGTTCAAGGTGAAGTTACCGGTATTCAATCTTATGGTGCTTTTGTTAAACTTGAAGATGGTGAACAAGGATTAATTCATATATCAGAAATTTCTTCTTATTTTGTTAAGAGCATATCAAACTATGTCCAAGTAGGTCAAATCATTAAGGTTAAAGTTATTGATTGCTTACACGATAAACAATTATATCGTTTATCTTTAAAACAAGCTCAAATAACTCCTCGTCAAAACATTAGACAAAGAAAACCTTTTAATGCGAAGAAGAGATTTAAAATTCCGATGGATCAACAAGACTTCACACCATTAAAACAACACCTTGATGATTGGATTAAAGAAGGACAAGCAAAATACGGAGAATAAAAATAATATGATTAAAGTAGACTTATCAAACACTGTTACAAAGATTCCTTTTGATGCTTACAAACAAGATGTCAAAGTAGTCGACAAGATGATTAAAGAAAAAACTGGCTTAGGTAATGATTTCTTAGGTTGGGTTAATCTTCCAAATGATTATGACAAAGAAGAATTTGCACGCATTAAGAAAGCTGCAAAAGAAATCCAAGATAATTATGAAGTATTAGTTGTCGCAGGTATTGGAGGCTCTTATTTAGGAGCAAGAAGTGCGATTGAAGCATTAAATGGCTTATTCCCAACTAATAAAGTAAAAATTATTTTCGTTGGTAATACATTATCAAGCAATTACATCTATCAAGTATTAAATTATGTTAAAGATAAGAAATTCGCGATTAATGTAATTTCTAAATCCGGTACAACAACTGAAACAAGTGTTGCTTTTAGATTATTAAAAGAATTATTAATTTCTAAAGTTGGTAAAAAAGAGGCTTCTAAAGCAATCTACGCAACAACTGATAAAGCGCGTGGTGCATTAAAAACAGAAGCAACAAAAGAAGGTTATCAAACTTTCGTAGTACCAGATGATGTCGGTGGTAGATTCTCAGTTTTAACTGCAGTAGGTCTTTTACCAATCGCTGCAGCAGGTGGAGATATCGATGCTTTAATGAAAGGTGCACAAGATGCATTAAAAGATTTTGATAACGATGATATTGAAACAAACCCATGTTATCAATATGCAGTAACTAGACACTTCTTACATAAGAGTGAAAATAAATCAGTTGAAATGTTTGTTACTTATGATCCTGCATATACTCAACTTGGTGAATGGTTAAAACAATTATTTGGTGAATCAGAAGGTAAAGACAAAAAAGGTCTTTTACCTGATAGCGCAACATTCTCAACTGACCTACATTCATTAGGTCAATTCATCCAAGAAGGTACACCTTGCTTATTTGAAACAGTCGTTATGACTGAAGAAGCTACTTACGATGTTGAAGTTAAAGCGGATGAAGAAAATCTTGATGGCTTAAACTTCCTTGCTGGCAAGAAAGTTTCTTATATTAATAAGAAAGCATTCGAAGGAACTCTTCAAGCTCACGTTGAAGTCGGTGGAGTACCAAATGTTGTTGTTACTATCCCAACAATGGATGCATATAACTTAGGTTATTTATATTATTTCTTTGAAAAAGCATGCGCAATGAGTGCTTACTTGCTTGGTGTTAATCCATTTAACCAACCTGGTGTTGAAGTCTATAAGAAGAGAATGTTCCACTTATTAGGCAAACCTGGTTACTAGGATTTACTTAAGAAAATAAAAAAAATTAGCTAGAATTATAATAACAATTCTAGCTTTTTTGTTACTCAAAATTTTACATTTTTACTATTTTTTCGGATATAAAGATGTATTACATCAATGCCCCTATATCCTATTAATTATATAATTAAGATTTTTACTTAAACTTGTATACATCATTGTTGACAACTTAAATGTTTTGTTTTAAAATATCGTGTATGGAAGGGGTTTCAAAGGAGTTACTATGTCTTTTAAACAATTTCGAACTATTGACATCTTAATCTTTAGTGCAATTGCAATAGTATTCGAACTACTTAACTACTTTGCAACGACTTCATTAGGAGACTTTCAATTAATCTTTATGTCTTATTCGATTGTCCTATCACTTGTGGCAATATATAGATGGGGATTAAGAGGAAGCGTAGTAGCATTCTTGGGGGGTATAGCTGCATGTGCAGTTGCCAGATCCACATCATTTCCTCACTACGTCGGTTATAGTGTAGGAAATCTTATAGGAGTAATCCTAGGTTACCTAATATTCCAAATAGGAATCGGTAAAGAAAAATTGATGAAGCATAGATTTAGTCTTTTATGCTTATATCTATTTGTAGATTTCTTATTTGTTGTGATATTTAGGTGCTTGATAATTTGCTTATTTGATATATCGACATTCTGGACAAATTTCATTGGTTCATTGCGAAGCGAAGTAGTATTTGAAAGTATGAGCTTTGTAATATCGATAATAATTCTTATTGTATGCGCAAGAAAGAATGGCAACATAATGGTTGAGATGAAAGAATATGTCTATGATGTACAAAATAAGAAAAAATTAGGTGGTCTTAAAGAACTTCAAGAAAGCCCTTACTTCAATAAAGATGCTCCATTCACTGAACCTCAAGAGTTCGATGAATATAACATCCTAGAAGGCGGGACACTAAATAACGAAGAGTTAGATGAACTACAAGAGTTATATGATAACGATGGTACACTCCCATCTAAAAAAGAGTAAATGGAGGTAGGCTATGGAAGAAGCTAAACTAGACAGTAATGTTGTTGAAGCAGACGTTCAAGTTGATGAAGAACTTGAAAAAGAAAAAGTTCAAGAATATTACGAAAGAAATCACTGGAGAATTACATTCAAAAGAATGCTAAAAGATTGGCGTTTGTATGTAATGTTAATCCCACTTGCACTTGTATTTATCTTTTGGAGATATTTACCAATGTATGGATTACTTATCGCATTCAAAAATTTCGAAAACAATGGTGTTATCGGGGCTGATTTTATTGGTTTTGCTGGTTTTATTAAATTATGGCAAGATCCATTGTTCTGGAGAGCATTTAGAAATACATTCATGCTTTCATTCTATGGATTATTATTCGGATTCCCATTCCCTATTATCTTAGCTTTATTATTTAGTGAAGTTAAAAATCAAGTTTATAGAACAATTTTACAAATATTATCTTACTTACCAAAATTCGTTTCATTAGTTGTTGTTACAACATTGATTACATTATTATGTGCTAAATCAAATTCTACTTATAATGGTGGTGTTATTACTCAATTATTAACAAATATTGGCTGGATACCACAAGGTGGAGAATTATTAGGTGATAATGGTGCATATTTCCGTGCAATTTATCAAGTATCTGGTATTTGGGAAGCTGCAGGTTATGGTTCTATTGTTTACTTCGCTGCTATTTTATCAATTTCACCAACTTCATATGAAGCTGCTAGAATGGATGGAGCAAATAAATGGGCGCAAATTAGATATGTTACATTCCCAGGTATTGCTTCAACATTAACAATTATGTTAATTCTTGAAATGGGTAAGATGTTCACAGTTGGTTATGAAAAAGTTTACTTATTATATAATAATAATATGTTCGAAACCGCTGATATTGTTTCAACTTACGTTATGAGAAACACAGGTATGTCAGATGGTGCAACATCAACATCTGCGATTAAATACGCAATGTCAAGTGCTGCTGACTTATTCAATGCATTAATTGCTATGTTACTTGTTATTGGATCTAACATGGTTGCAAGACAAGTATCAGATACATCATTATACTAGGAGGTCTTAAATATGTTAAAAAAATTAGATACATCAGAATTAATATTTAAGATTCTTGCTTATACTTTCTTAACAATCTTTGCAATTTTCTGTTTATATCCATTCGTATATTCTATTTCATGTGCAATTTCTGGAGAAGAAGCTGTTAATGCAGGTAACGTTATTTTATTCCCTGTAAGTCCTCAATTTAAAGCATTTGAATATGCGTTCGGACTTCCACAATTCTGGATTACATACGCAAATACATTGTTCTTAACTTTAATTGGTACAATCTTTGCAATGCTTGTTTCAATCTATGGTGCTTATGCATTAAGTAAAAAGAGAATGCCATTTAATAGAGCATTAAACTTCTTATTAGTATTCACAATGTGGTTCAGCGCAGGTATCTTCGCTACTAAATTAAATTATATCAATACTAGAGATTTCTTTAGAGCAATTGGTATTACTGATGATAAATGGTTAGTTGTTGTTGCAATGGGCTTAAATGCTTACAACGTTATCTTATTAAGAAATGGTTTCGCAGGCGTTCCAAAGGAAATTGAAGAAGCTGCATTAGTTGATGGCGCAAATGAATTCCAAATCGCTAATAAAGTTTATGTTCCTCAATCAAAAGCTACAATTGCTACAGTTGCATTATTCTATGGTATTTCTAGATGGAACGGTTACTTCTGGGCATCACAAGTTATTACTGATGAAAACCAAAAACCTTTACAAGTTTATATTCGTCAATTATTAGTTCAATCACAAAATGCTGATAGTAGAGTTAACTACGATGGATTCTCACAAGACTCATTATTCTATTGCTTAATTGTTTGTGCAATTATTCCAATTATTATTATTTATCCATTTATTCAAAAATACTTTGCTGCAGGTGTTAACCTCGGCGGTGTTAAAGAATAACATTATCTTACGGTTACTAAGTTAATCGTAATCGAAAAGATACGATTAATTAGCAATATAAAAAAATTAAATTTTGTTTAAAAATTAAGAAAAGGAGAAACTTGAAAAATGAACAAAAAAATAGTTACAGTATTAGCTGCAGCAGCAATGCTTACAGTTATTACATCATGTGGAACTAACAATTCTACATCAAAAACTTCACAATCAAATACACCAGTCTCATCATCTTCACCTAGAAGTGATGGATGGTCAACATCTTACAATTTAAGCGATGCTCAACAAGCATACTTAACAAAAATTAATGAAACTTGGAAACTTCCTACATTAACAAATGTTTACAATAGTGCATATGAATCAATGCAAGAACTTGCACCTGATTTAAGTGGTATTGATACATCATATAGATATGATGCTTCAAAAAAGAATGTAACATTATCAATGTCTGTTAACTACGATAAAGATACAGGTATGAGATACACTGGTAGCTCAGATTATGTAACTCCAGATAGAAAGACAACAATTAAAAATGGTGGTTTCAAACCTACATATAAGAAATTACAAGAAGTATTAAATTTCACTATCAATGATGTTACATCTACTACAGATAAAGCTGTAAATGATTTTAAAACATCTTGGGGATCAACATTAACTGCTGATATAGCTTGTGGTAACGTTTCAGATATTGTTGATAAATCAGTTAAAGGTGATTCAGAATCAATTTTAGATATATCTGAATACTTAGACAAAATGCCTAACTTTACAAAATTCTTACAAGAAAATCCTTCTGTTTTAAATTCTATTTTAACTTCAAAGAACCCTAAAGCTGGTAGTGAAAACACAGTTGGTATTTATTACCTTCCATATTTCGATGG
>CAVFKD010000014.1:23610-27409 GCA_963623095.1 bacterium
CAACAAAATGCTTTAGCAGCAGGCGAAAGAACATCTGCAAAGATGGTCAAACAATTCAGAGATTATATTGATGCTAGATATGGTAATCAATATGCAAACCGTTCTGATTTATTCTTAGGTGTTGATGCTTCTTATGATGCAGATGAAATGATTGCATTAATGAGACTTGTTAGAGTTTCACCAAAAGGATTAACAGGCAATGCTGAAGCTGAAATGGTTCCATTTGTTCCAAGAGAATATAATAACCAACGTATTGCTGACTTATATAGATGGGCAGGCCATTTATGGGGCGTCCGTGGTATGGAATCAAGATCTGGTTATTTATATATCGGTAAAGATGGTAAGATTCATGATGCAAGAGGCGATGAAGCATTAGCAAATATGTTAAATTACTTAAATGAAATTTATGATGAAGGCTTAATTCTTAAAGATTTCAATCAACAACAAAATTATGGCATATCAAACGGTAAATTCGCAGAAAATATCGTAGTTGATAAAGGTGCTAAACAAAAATATCATGGCTTCATGGAATATGATTATGCACAAACTCAAGGTGTTTGGAATGATAAATCAACAGTTGAAGGCTATAACTTTAGACCTATCTTAAATGCTGAAGCAAAATGGGATGATGGTGAAGGTACAACATATTATCAATTCACAGAATCTTGGAGATCAGTTAAGACTCAAGCTTGGTGCTTAAATGCATCTTTAAAGGATGATCAAGATAAATTAGAAAAAGCATTAGCAGTTGCTGATTATTTCTATTCAGAAGAAGGACATAACTTAAATTCATATGGTCCAGAAGAAATGGGATATACATCAGGAACTATTAATTATCAAGGAAAGACAATTCCAGCATTTACTCAAGAAGCTCTTGATCAATTAAATGATACAAATTATGGTGGTGGTTCTTATACTAACTACTTAAGAAAATTCGTTGGTGCTACATTACCAATTGGTTATGTTAAGGAACAAGGTATGGAATACCAAGCAACTTCTCAAAATGCTAAAGATGGTTTAACAATTATCAATAAAGCTATTGAAGTTGGTACATTCAAACATGTTAGTGTCTCTAAAGTTGAAGAAGGTTATGAATTCTTCCAAATTGTTCCATCTTCATTTATGTTATCAACAACTCAAGTTGAAACTAAGACTAACTTAGAAGGCGATTCAACTTTAGGCTCAATTAACTCAGGTAATAGTACATCTAAATATAATATTTGGGATAAAATTGTTAAAGCTGCTAACTGGGCTAACGTCGAATAATTAAATTCTGTTAAAAAAACTATTAGGGATGAGTAAATTCATCTACTCATCCCTTCCTTATTATTTCGGAGGAGAAAATTTATGCAAAAAGATAAAATTACTTTTAAAAAGGTAATTGGTAATGGACAAAAGGCAATAATTATTAGCTTATTTGCTATTTCAATTATATTATTTGTCTATTCATTATTATATATGACACCATTTTATGATTTATACCTTATTAATAATAGTGCTGTCTTCAATAAAAATGATTTAGTTAAATACGGTATTGATTTACAATATTATCAAGATACCTATCCTGACGCTATTGCGTATACAACATTTTTAGGAAGTAAAACACTTCGTGGTATTAATGTAGGATATTTTACTGTAGATTTAATGAGCAGCATGCAATCATTTAATAAAGCATTGTTTGCAATTGCATTCTTTGGAATTGTTGGCTCTTTGATTCTATTTATCTATCGTTCTCAAAAGAGAAAAAGATATTATATAACTAACTTTGTTACAATTGGATTAGTTATTGCATTTGATCTTTTTGCATCAATTTTCACACTTGTTAATATTTTCAAATATATGAATGCATTTAGTAATGGTTTTAATTACGAAATAACTAATGCATATCAAAACTTTAGTAACAATCCTAATGGAGATTTTATCAATTATTTCTCATATCAAGACTTAAGTTGGGTATTCATAGTAGGAATTATTTTATGCGCTATTTGCATTATAATTGCAGTTATTGGAATTGTATTCTTAGTTAAGAAATATTTATATCAAAAGAAGAATCCAGCATTAGATATTAGTGGGGTGATTATCAATGAATAATGAAGAATTAAATGAAATTGAAGAAGTAGAAGATGTTAAAGATATTAAAAATGATATCTTAAGATATACTACTAATAAATTATCTTTCTTATTATGTATTTTAGCTATTGTCTTTAGCGTTGCTAATTTCCTTATTATATATAAAACAAATAGTGCTGCAACTAATACAGATCAAATTGCTAATTTCAAATTAGGTTTAGATTTACTTATAAACGTTATATTAATTATTGTTTTCTTCTTACTTGCTGAAAAAACTAAAGCATATAAAAAGAACGCAAGTTATGTATGCTTTGGACTTGCTGGAGTTCAAGTATTAAGAATATTCTTCCTTCCATTATCTTATTATTTAGCATATGTTGATACTGGAGTATATGGTATAACATTGGTTGGCTTTATTTGGTGCATTGTATTATTATTATGTTCCGCTGCTTCATTAGTTGGCGCTGCATTAATTAACTTGAAAAAATATAATACATTGCAAGATCACTTAAAAAAGATAGGAGAAATTGATTAGTATGGCAGAATTAAGACTAGAACATATTAAAAAAATCTATGATGGTGGCGTCTTAGCTGTTGAAGATTTCGATATCGATATCAAAGATGGTGAATTTATTGTTATTGTCGGTCCATCAGGTTGTGGTAAATCTACTACATTAAGAATGATTGCAGGTCTAGAAGATATTACTGAAGGACATGCATATTTAATTGAAGAAGCAACTGAAGATAAAGAAGAATTTAATAAAGAAATTACAAATCTTCCTTCAAAAGATAGAGATATGGCTATGGTTTTCCAAAACTATGCTTTATACGCTCATATGACTATCTATCAAAACATGGCTTTCTCATTAACATTAAGAAAGACTGATAAAGTTGAAATCCACAAAAAGGTTATGCATGCTGCAGAAATCTTAGATTTAAAAACACAATTAAATAAAAAACCAAAGCAATTATCTGGTGGTCAAAGACAAAGAGTTGCTTTAGGTAGAGCTATTGTTAGAAACCCAAGAGTTTTCTTATTTGATGAACCTTTATCAAACTTAGATGCTAAATTAAGAGTTTCTATGAGACGTGAAGTTAAATTATTACACCAAAAATTAGGTGCAACAATGATTTATGTTACTCACGACCAAGTTGAAGCTTTAACTCTTGCAGATAGAATCGTTGTTATGTCAATGGGTAAAGTACAACAAATTGGTACACCACTTGAAGTTTACTCAGATCCAAACAATGTATTCGTAGCTTCATTTATTGGTAACCCTCCAATGAACTTTATTCCAGGAATTATTACTGAAGATGGAAAATTTAAATGTAATGACTTTGCTTATCAATTAGATGAAAAGAGAATTGCATTATTAAAGAATGCTGGATACTGTGGCACAGGTAAAGAATTAATCTTAGGTGTCCGTCCAGAACACTTCTTACCTGGTGAAGATTTAAAGATTACTAATGAATTATTAGAACATATGGGTCCTGCAACATTATTCCATTGTTATGTTGGCGATACCAAAATGCAAGTTAAATTACCAGGTTGGTTAGATTATGAAGATGGTGCTGAATTCCATGTTTCATTCAATCAAGATATGATCTGCTTCTTTGATAAAGAAACAGAAGATAGAATTCGTTAAGGAGGTTGCTAAATATGAGTTTTTCTGAAAAATTAAAATTCTCTTTAAGAAAATTAGCTATTTCTTTAAAAAGAAACTATTTT
>CAVFKD010000014.1:28012-40568 GCA_963623095.1 bacterium
CAAGAAAAAGAAATAGATGCTTATCAAAAAAGAGGATTTTTACAAAAGATTCCTTATTCGATTAAAGCAATATTAATTAAATATTGGTTCTTTGGAGTAATTTGCTTCTTTGTATTGATGGGCTTAGGCTTTGTACTACAAGATTTTATTGATAAATTTGTAGTATGTGGCTTACTTGGTGGCATGGTTACTGATGTTGTCACCGATAACATATTAATTATGATTGATTCTGATAAGAATGAATCTAAATGGTATGTTATTTATAAAAAAGAAAAATCAGTATTGTCTCTAATAATTAATTTAGTCTATTCATTAGCGTTATTCTTTGGATGTGGCTATTTAATGTCATTAATTATTAGTACTTATTCAGACAAAAGTTTTTGGTTCTTACAAGAACCATTATCTCAAGCTTTATTTTTAATTATTGTTGATATGGCATGTATTGGAATTAAAGATTTAATTCTGTATGAATTAATCAAACATAATTGCATTAAGCCTAAAGATAAAAATAAAAAATAAGGAGAAAATTATATATGAAATTAATATTTGTTTCTTGCGTCAGCGCAACTTTCGATTTAGATAATGATTGTATCTATTATGCTAATGAGGCATACGATGTATCATTAAATGGAAAAAAGGTTCTTACTGATGTAAGGACAAATATTTTTTCTTTATTTGATTTAGAACCAGATACTTCTTATGAAGTAGAAGTAAATGGTGAAATAGTCAAATTCAAAACTGATGCAGTAAGTGAAATCTTATCTTCTAAAGGTATCGATAATACAGGTAATACAAATGTAACTGGCAAATTACAAGCATTAATTGATTCTGCACATGATGGTGCATTAATTAATATTGAACCAGGTATTTATTATTTTACATCTTTAAAATTAAGATCAAACACTACTTTTAATTTAAAAAAGGGTGCAACACTTTCCGCTAGTATTGATATAAGTGAGTATGAAGAAATCGATGGAGAAGTTACTTTACCTAATGGAGAAGTAGTTCAATATGGTTCTTGGGAAGGTAGCCCTTCTAAAATGAAACTCTCTCTTATCAATGCTATTGACGCTCATGACGTCAAGTTAGTTGGTCAAGGAACAATCGACGGAAGAGCTCAACTTGGTCCATGGTGGATTGATGTTAAACACTTACCATACGTAAGACCTCATATTTTATTCTATGTACAATCACATAATATCTATACTCAAGGTATTACAGTAAAGAATTCTCCTCAATGGACAATTCATCCTTACTTTAGCCAAAACTTAGGATATTATGATATCTATATTGAAAATCCTAAGATTTCACCTAATACTGATGGACTTGATCCTCAATGCTGTAAAAACGTTGATATCATCGGTGTTCATTTCTCAGTCGGTGATGATTGTATCGCAATTAAATCCGGCAAAATGTATATTGGTCAAAAATATCAAACACCATGTGAAAAAATCACAATTAGAAACTGTATTATGCAATATGGTCATGGCGCAGTTGTTCTAGGAAGTGAAATGTCAGGTGGAATTAGAGACTTAGTTGTTGAAAATTGTATCTTTGATCGTACAGACCGTGGATTAAGAATTAAAACACGTCGTGGTAGAGGTAATACCGCGGTAATTGATGATGTAACATTCAAAAATATTTTAATGAAGAATGTTCTTTCTCCAATTACTGTTAATATGTTCTATTTCTGTGATCCAGATGGAAAAACTGAATACGTATGGTCAAAAGAAAAACTTCCAGTTGATGAAAGAACTCCATATTTAGGTAAATTCACATTTGAAGATATTCTCGCAGAAGATTGTGAATATACCGCAGGCTATTTCTATGGTTTACCTGAAATGCCTATTGGAGAAGTTAATATCAAAAATTCTACTTTCAATTTCAAGAAAGATGCAGGAAGTGGAACACCAGTTATGATGACTGATGCTGAAGTATGTTCAAAACGTGGTTTTATATTTAAGAATGTTCATAAATTTAATATTGAAAATGTCACTATGAATGGTCAAGATGGACCATTATATGAAAGTGATGGAACAGAAGTAAAATAATATGGCTGAAGATGTAAAAGCATATTTAGTTATTGATAAAAACTTTGAAAATTTAAACATTCTACAAAAGATGATATTTCTAATTACTAAATTAGATTTATCTTTAAAAAACGAAGAAGGATTTATTCCTTTAGAACTACCTTATAACGAGCTTACAAAATTGAGCGTATCGATTAATACTATCGCTCATGACTTAAATTTAGATGGCATAGGATTATGCATTGTCCCATGCTTTGGAAGTAAAATAAAAGCATTGATACCTTTAAATAAATATGAATTCTATTATTTATACGATGAAGTATTTAAAGGTGTTATCAAAGGAGAAATTGAAGTTAAAAAGGTTACTTCAATACTTGAAAATATTTCTAAAGAAACATTGGATACAATTCAAAATTATATTCGTTTTGATCAATCAGTTTCTTTGACGGGGGACTATATGTTCGCACACCGTAATACTATTAATTATCGCGTTAATAAATTTATTGTTGCGACACAAATTAATATTCGACAAATGCACAATGCAATATTTGTCGCATATATCATTTCATTAATGTAAAGGAGAGATTATGTTAAGCGTAGATGAAATTTATGAAGAACTAAAACGTGAAATTATTAATCTTGATTTAATCCCTGGAACAAAAGTTACTGAATCTTTCTTAACTAATAAGTTTCATATTTCAAGAACACCAATTAGAAGTGTTATTTCCCGTTTGGAAAAGGATAATTTAGTTATAGTTACTCCAAAAAAAGGAACTTATGTTAGCAAGATTACTCTTGAAAATGTATCAGATTATATGAAGCTTAGAGTTATTGTTGAAACTCATGTTTTAAGAGATGTATGTAAAACAATAACAGAAGAACAAATAGAAGAATTAAAACAAATAATTTATGAACAATCAAAAATTATTTCTATGGAACCAAGTATTGAGAAATCTAAAAAGTTTTTCCATAACGATAATTTATTCCATTCAACAATATTTAAATTTGGAAATGCATCAGGATTATGGAAAATTATTCATTCAAATGCTATAACATTAAATAGAGTTAGAATTATGGCTAACTTAAGAGAGACAACACAAGTAGAAAATATCTATGATCAACACTACGAGATGATTAAGTGTTTAGAAAATCATGATGTTGATAAACTTGTTGACATCTTCACTACTCATATCGATGATGGCTTAGAAGGTATTAGTAGTGTAGTTTCAAAATATCACGATTACTTTATGTAGGAGGAAAAAATATGAAGGAATTTTTAGGTGAAGATTTTTTATTAGAAACAGAAACAGCAAAGAAGTTATATCATGAACACGCAAAAAAGATGCCTATTTATGATTATCACTGCCATTTACCAATCAAAGAAATTTATGAAGACCGTAAATTTGAATCTGCGACAGATATTTGGCTAGTTGAAGGTCACTTTGGTGATCACTATAAATGGAGAGCAATGAGAAACAATGGTGTTTCAGAACACTATATTACAGGCGACGCTCCTAAGAAAGAAAAATTCTTAAAATGGGCAGAAACTATTCCTTATACAGTAGGTAACCCACTTTATCACTGGACACACTTAGAATTAAAGAACTACTTTGGTATTACAGATATTTTCTCACCAAAGACTGCAGAACATGTCTATGATGTCATGAATGAAAAATTAAAAGGTATGTCTGCACGTAAGATTATTGAAATGAGCAATGTTGATACTTTATGTACAACAGATGATCCAATTGATGATTTACATTATCATGCATTATTAAAACAAGATAAATCATTCAAAGTACATGTTTATCCTGCATTCCGTCCTGATAAAGTTATCAATATTGATTGGGATTCATTCGTTCCTTATATTGGTCAATTATCAAAAGTTGTTGGCTATGAAATTAAAGATTTAGCGACATTAACTAAAGCATTAAAAGAAAGAATTGAATTCTTCCACGAACATGATTGTAGAGTTTCTGACCACGCATTAGACGTAGTTGTATATGAAGAAACAACAGAAGAAAAAGTTGATGCAATCATTAAAAAAGCATTAAAAGGAGAAACTTTAACTCCTTCAGAAGCTGCTCAATATAGAGGCTATATCATTGTCTTCTTAGGCAAAGAATATTCTCACCATGGTTGGGTACAACAATACCACATCAAAGCATTAAGAAACAACTCAGGCAGAATGATGGAAAAAGTTGGTCCTGATACTGGCTTTGACGCAATTAACGATGGTTCATTCGCACCAGCATTATCTAAGATTTTAAATAAATTAGATTCTACAAGTGAACTTCCTAAGACTATTTTATATTCATTAAATCCAAGCGATAATGAAGTTCTTGCAACTTTAGCGTTCTGCTTTGTTCAAGAAGGTGTACCAGGTAAAATGCAACTTGGTTCAGCATGGTGGTTCTTAGATCAAAAAGATGGCATGGAAAAACAATTAACTGCTTTATCTAACTTAGGATTACTTTCAAGATTCGTTGGTATGTTAACAGACTCAAGATCATTCTTAAGCTATACACGTCATGAATATTTCAGAAGAATCTTATGTAACAAATTAGGCCATTTAGTTGAAAATGGTGAATATCCAAACGATATTGAATTCTTAGGAAAAGTAGTCGAAGATATTTGCTTCAACAATGCAAAAGCATACTTCGATGCATCAAGATAATATGGTAACATTATTCTTATTTGGTGATTCAACTTGCCAAACTAATTTAAAAGATACTTATCCTCAACATGGTTGGGGACAAGTTATCGAAGAATATCTTAATGATGAAGTAAGAGTTATTAACCTTGCAAAAAATGGTCGTTCTACTAAAAGTTTTATAACTGAAGAAAGATATGATCCAGCATTAAGAAATATTAAAAAAGGTGATTTCTTATTCATTCAATTTGGTCATAATGATGAAAAAGAAGATGAAGCAAGAAAGACAGATCCTTGGTCAACTTATCAAGATAATTTAAGATTCTTTATATCTATTGCTAGAAATGTCGGTGCAACACCTGTATTAATTTCTTCCATCTATAGAAGAAAGTTTGTTGATGGAAAACTAGTTGAAAATTGTCATTTAGATTTCCCTGCAGCAATGGAAGATCTAGCAAAGAAAGAAAATGTTATCTATGTTGATGGAACTACATTAACTAAAGATGCATTAAATAAAATAGGTGAAAAAGAATCAAGAAAATTCTTTATGAACTTTGATCCTAATATTTATGAAAATTATCCTGAAGGTAAAGAAGATAATACTCATTTAAGATATGAAGGCGCAAAATTTGTTTGTGATTTAATTGTTCCAGAATTAAAGAAACATCCTGAATTAGCAAAGTTATTTAAATAGCAAAAAGGTAGCCAATTTGGCTACCTTTTATAATGTTATTTTCTCATCCAATCTACACGTTTTATATCTTTGCTTCCTGGACCATATGAATTAGTTTCATAGAATCTAGAATTGATATGTCTATCAGTTCCTGCCCAGATAGAGAATCCTTCTTTTTTAATATGTGTATCTAAATAACAATTGATGAAATGACACATACCATATTCTCTCCAAGGACGAGCTAGATAAACACTTTCATCATTAGTATTTTTAGCTTTTAGGAATCTACATGAAATAAAATTCATGCCATAGTTATTTTCTTTGTCATGGTCTGGGGCAACTATCCAAGTATCTTTACTTGTTGGAAGAGAAATGATATCACAATCAATAAAATCTGCACTTGCACCTCCAAAGATAAAGTCTACTGTTCCATATATTTTACAATTTATAAATCTTTGATGGAATTCACCAATATGTTCTCTTTCATCTTTTGGAAGAATAGGAATATATCTTTCTATTAAATCAGGAGAAAAAGGACCACAGAATAAAGTATCTTGATGAGCGATTAAACAACAATTAATACAAGTAATATCATCATTATATAAATGTAAGGCAACTGCTTGGCCTACTGAATATCCTTCACCCGCGGAATTTTCAATAGTGAGATTCTTTAAAGTGACATGTTTACCTTTGACCAACATTGTATATGTTCTAAAAGTTACGTATTCGCTACCATCTTGATGAATCTTTTTTGCGTAGTCATTATAGTTAACTTTAGCTTTGTTTTGTCCATCGATAATAACATTATCTTTATCAATTATTACTTTTTCAAAGTATTCCTCATCATCTAAAATAATTAAAGTAGGTTCATTAATTATCCTTATTGCATCGTTTATTTTTTTAATTTCGTTATTTATACCAACATGAATAGTTTTCATAAAATTTACCTCCCAAACATTATAATATTTAGAAAAAAATAAAACATTAAAATATTGAGAAAATATCTAATAGTTAACAAGAGTGTTTTAAAAATGATATTTTTTTAAAAATGTAGTAGAAAAATGTTGTATACAACATAATTCTATCGTGCTATAATGGAAGCGTGTAAAGAACATTTTTATATACATATTTTGGAGGTTTATATATGGATGTATTAACAAGAGTACACGAAATTGGCGTAGTCCCAGTTGTCGTACTAAACAAAGTTGAAGACACAAGAACAGCTTTAGACACTTTAATTGAAGGCGATGTACCTGTAGCAGAAATTTGCTTCAGAACACCATGTGCAGCAGATTGCATTAAATTAGCTGCAAAAGAATATGGCGACAAAGTCTTAGTTGGAGCTGGTACTGTTATCAACGCAGCACAATGTGAAGAAGCAATTGCATGTGGAGCTACATTTATTGTTTCACCAGGCTTCTCAAAATCAGTTTGTGATGTTTGTAAAAAACATAACATCCCATACTTACCAGGTGTAGTTACACCAACAGAAATTATGGAAGGCATTGAAAATGGTATCACAACATTTAAATTCTTCCCAGCAGGTGTATTTGGTGGCTTAAAAGCAATCAAAGCATTAGCAGCAGCTTTCCCAGCATGTAAATTCATGCCTACAGGTGGAGTTGATAATTCAAACATTGCAGAATTTGTTAAATTTGACAAGATCGTTGCATGTGGTGGTTCATGGGTATTAAAAGGAACTAAAGAAGAACAAGTTGCAGCTTGCTTAGAAGCAAGAAGAATTATTAAGGAGAATAGAAAATAATGGCAAAAGTAGTTACAATGGGAGAAATCATGTTAAGACTTTCTTCCGCAGGAAATTCACGTTTCGTTCAAGCACAATCATTAGATGTTTGTTACGGCGGAGGAGAAGCTAACGTAGCAGTTTCTCTAGCAAATTATGGACATGAAGCATATTTCGTTTCAAAAGTCCCAGAACACGAAATTGGTCAATGTGCAGTTAATGCATTAAGAAGATATGGTGTTCATGAAGATTATATCGCTCGTGGTGGCGACCGTTTAGGTATTTATTACTTAGAAACAGGTGCTTCTATGAGAGCAAGTAAAGTTATTTACGATAGAGCAAATTCATCAATTGCTGAAGCAGATCCAAGCGATTTCGATTTCGATAAGATTTTCGAAGGTGCTTCTTGGTTCCACTGGTCAGGAATTACTCCTGCAATCAGCGACAAGTCAGCAGAAAATTTAAGACTTGCTTGTATCGCAGCTAAAAAACATGGCGTTACAGTTTCATGTGACTTAAACTTCCGTAAGAAATTATGGACATCAGAAAAAGCTATTTCAATTATGAAACCTTTAATGCAATATGTTGATGTATGTATCGGTAACGAAGAAGATGCAGAATTATGCTTAGGCTTCAAACCAGATGCAGACGTTACAGGCGGTAAAACAGATGCAGCAGGTTACCACAAAATCTTTGAACAAATGGCTAAAGAATTCGGCTTCAAATATGTTGTTTCAACATTAAGAGAATCATACTCTGCAACACACAATGGTTGGAAAGCATTAATCTACAACGGAAAAGAATTCTATGAATCAAAACACTACGACATTAACCCTATCATCGATAGAGTTGGCGGCGGTGACTCATTCTCAGGTGGTTTAATCCACGGCTTATTAACATGGCCAGAAGATCAAGGTAAAGCTCTTGAATTCGCAGTTGCAGCTTCTGCTTTAAAACATACTATCCCAGGTGACTTCAATTTAGTTTCTGAAAAAGAAGTTCTTGCTTTAGCTGGCGGAGACGCTTCAGGTAGAGTTCAAAGATAATATGAAAGATTTAGATATTAGATACGCAAATCATCCAGATGATTCTAAACACTATACAACTGAAGAATTAAGAAAACATTATTTAATTGAAGATGTTTTCGTTAAGGATGATATTAGCTTAACTTATTCTCATCAAGATAGAATGATTGCTGGTGGTGCTTATCCTGTTAACAAAGCTTTAAAACTTGAAGCAGGCGATGCATTAAGAACAAAATATTTCTTAGAAAGAAGAGAACTTGGTGTATTCAATATCGGCGGTGATGGTAAAATCACTTTAGATGGTAAAGAATATATCTTACACAAAACAGACTGTTTATATGTTGGAATGGGCACAAAAGATGTAGTATTCGAATCATTAGATTCAAAGAATCCTGCAAAATTCTATATGTGTTCATCCCCAGCACATAAATCTTATCCAACAGTTTATTTACCAATTGAAAAGGCTAGAAAAGTACCAACAGGTGATCAAGAACACTTAAATTGCCGTACTATTAATCAATTCATCCATTCAGATGTTTTAGAAACTTGCCAATTATCAATGGGTTTAACAATTCTTTCTCCAGGTAATGCTTGGAATACAATGCCAAGCCATACTCACGAAAGAAGAATGGAAGTTTATTTCTATTTTGAACTTGGAGAAGATGATGTTGTCTTCCACTTAATGGGACAACCTCAAGAAATTAGAACTATTGTTATTAAAAATGAACAAGCTGTTATTTCACCATCTTGGTCAATCCATTCAGGATTCGCAACTAAGAGCTATGCTTTCATTTGGGGTATGTGCGGTGAAAATAAGGCATATGATGATATGGATGTCATCAAATCAACAGATTTAAAATAAGGAGTATTATTTAAAATGGAATCAATGTTTTCTTTAAAAGGAAAAATTGCTTTAGTTACTGGCGCAAGTTATGGTATTGGCTTTGCAATCGCAAAAGCTTTCCACGAAGCAGGCGCAACAATTTGCTTCAACGATATTAACCAAGATTTAGTTAATAAAGGTTTAGCAAGCTACAAAGAAGCAGGTATTGAAGCACATGGTTATGTTTGTGATGTTACAAACGAAGACCAAGTCGCTAATTTAGTCGCTACTATTGAAAAAGAAGTCGGTGTTATTGATATCTTAGTCAACAACGCTGGTATTATTAAAAGAATCCCTATGACAGAAATGTCAGCTTCTGATTGGAGAAAAGTTATCGATATCGATTTAACTGGACCATTCATTTGCTCAAAACATGTCATTCCAAGCATGATCAAAAAAGGTCATGGTAAAATCATTAACATTTGTTCAATGATGTCAGAACTTGGTAGAGAAACAGTTTCAGCTTATGCTGCTGCAAAAGGTGGCTTAAAGATGTTAACAAGAAATATTTGTTCTGAATATGGTGAATACAACATTCAATGTAATGGTATTGGCCCTGGTTACATCGCTACACCTCAAACAGCTCCATTAAGAGAAATTCAACCAGATGGATCAAGACATCCATTTGATACATTTATCTGCGCAAAAACTCCAGCAGGTAGATGGTTAAATCCTGAAGAATTAGGAGGCCCAGCAGTATTCTTAGCTTCTGAAGCTTCTAACGCAGTCAACGGACATATCTTATATGTCGACGGCGGTATCCTTGCTTATATTGGTAAACAACCTAAATAAGTAATTAAAACTAAAAATTAAGGTCATGCATTGCATGGCCTTTTTGAATGGAAAATAATACATTTATTGACTTATTTTTAATTTACTTTTAGAATATTGATAAGTTATTTAACGGTGGTGATAGAATGATTTCAACAAAAGGAAGATACGCTCTTGGAGTGATGATAGATTTAGCTATATATGGTGAAAATGAATTTGTTTCATTAAAAGATATATCAAGAAGAACTAATGTATCATATAAATATTTAGAACAAGTTATCTCATTATTGAATCGTGCCGGCTTAGTAAAAAGTCTAAGAGGTAATAATGGAGGATATAAACTTAATAAATCACCTAAGGATATCCTTGCTTATGATATTATCATTGCGACTGAAGGAAACATCTCTATCTCTGATAGCGTTAATAAAGACGTAAACGCCTCAATAAACGACTTTTGGGACGGACTTGATAAAACAATTGAAAATTATTTAAAAAGCGTTAATTTGGCTTGTTTAAAGGAAAAATACTTAGATTCTATTCAAATTGATTATTCGATTTAATAAAAAAATATTTAATCTTAAAAAAATATATGCTAAAATCATAACTGCGATGCGCCCGTAGCTCAGTGGATAGAGCGGAACTTTCCGAAGGTTAAGGTCGTACGTTTAAGTCGTATCGGGCGCCCCAATATGATTTAATGAAAATGCGGGTATGGCGAAACTGGCAGACGCGCTAGACTTAGGATCTAGTGGGCACACCGTGCAGGTTCAAGTCCTGTTACCCGCACCAAAAGATTATATAGCAACACATTGTGTTGCTTTTTATATAAACTGCTCGCGTGGCGTAATTGGTAGCCGCGATGGACTCAAAATCCATTTCTAGTGATAGAGTAGGGGTTCGAGTCCCCTTGCGAGCACCACTGACCAATATAAAACTCTAGGTTGGATTGCCTAGAGTTTTTTAGTTATGTTATTTTAGAATTTATTTATGAAACAAATCACTATGAGTTCCTGTCCTAGCTAATGTTAAAATTAGCTCATTGTTTTCAATTTTGTAAATCAATAACCAATCCGGCTGAATATGACATTCTCTATAAGATTGCCAATTGCCTGATAATGGATGATCTTTATATTTTGAATCTAAAGTTTCGCCTTTTTGTAATGTACGAATTACATTATCTAATAACTCGATGTTTTGATTTCTTTTGATTGCGGATTTATAATCTTTCTTAAATTGAGTTGTCCATTTAACTTCTAAATTACTCATCTCTTAAGTTCCTTTAAAGCTTCTTCAACATCTGAATATCCTTTTACAGATGGATCTTTAGAAATTTTTTCGGCTTCTAAAAGAGCTAATAAAGTTTCTTTATTAGGTTCTTCCATTCTAACATCAAATGGGAAACCACCTACAGCAAGAGATTTACGTAAAAATACATTGATTGCAGTTGTTAAGTTAATGCCAAGTTCATTATACATGGCTTCAGATTGTTTTTTTAAATCGTTATCTAATCTAACACTAAAATTTGTTGTTGCCATACTTATTGCCTTCTTTCTTCTATAGTTATATGTGCAAATTTGAGCGGTTGCAATACAAATTACTGATATAATATTATATTGGGGATTTTGTTAATATTAGAAAAGCATTGCAATACGCATTTAAAAAAGGATATATATTAACTAATCCTGCAGATAGAGTAGATAGACCTAAAAAATCCACATATAATCAAAGTTTCTATAATAGAGAAGAACTTGAAGATTTACTTACTAAAGTCAAAGATACACCATTAGAGTTTCCTGTTACAATGGCGGCTTATTATGGACTTAGAAGAGAAGAAATAGTAGGACTTAAATGGGATGCAATAGATTTTCAATATAAACAATTTACTATTAAACATACTGTAACATCTACAACTATAAATGGAAGAAGAGTAGAAGTAGCCGCAGATACTACTAAAACAAAGAAATCATGTAGAACATTACCATTTGATAATAATGGTATTATTGAAAACTTATTGTTAGAGATGAAACAAAAGCAAGAAGAATGGAAGAAATTATATGGTGATACATATAATTATGATTATGAAGGTTATGTATATGTAAGACCTGATGGTATTAGATATAAAGCTGATTTTGTAACTCAATCTTTTCCTAAATTCTTAGAAACTAATAACCTTAGAAAGATTAGATTCCATGATCTAAGACATACATGTGCTACTATGTTAAGACATACAGGTGTACCTATGGAAGATATTCAAAAGTATTTAGGTCACTCAACAATTACTACAACAGAAGGAATATATGCTCATTTTGATGATACTAAGCATAAAAAGACTGTAGCGTCTTTATCAGATTTCTTAAATAAAGATAAAGAGATGGATAAATAAAGTTTAAGGCATTCCTGGTGGAGTGCCTTTTTTCGATGCTATTAATTTATAGATTTTATGGTAACGTATTTAATCTTTCTTTAGTAACTTATATATTAAATATATAATTCCAAATGGTAATAACGCCCATATTGGTGAAAGAAGTAAAACTAAAAGAAAATGACCGTTACTTCCTAATAAATTTATCAAAGTCCATACTTTATAATAACCATAAATGAGTGCAGTACCCAAAGATATAGCAAGTATTATTAGTATTAAACTAGTTAAAATTTTCTTTGTTTTGGTCTTTTTTTTAATATTCTTTATTACGACATATACCTACCATGCAGTAGGTTTACCATCTACATAACGCCAATAATTATAATTAGTATCGTTAGTTTCTTCTTCACTATAG
>CAVFKD010000015.1:0-9603 GCA_963623095.1 bacterium
AAAATTATTTATTAAAATAATGATCTAATAACGCGATTAAAGCTTTACCATGTCTTGCTTCATCTTTAGCCATTTCATGTACTGAGTCATGAATTGCATCTAAATTAAGTTCTTTTGCTCTCTTTGCAATATCCAATTTACCATGGCATGCACCATTTTCTCCTGCAAGCATCTTTTCTAAGTTAGCTTTAGTTGAATCAGTAACTAATTCACCAAGCATTTCTTGGAATCTTGCTGCATGTTCAGCTTCTTCATGTGCAATTTTTTCTAATGCAAGAGCGATTTCAGGATAACCTTCTCTATTTGCGACTCTCGCCATACATAAATACATACCTACTTCTGAACATTCACCATTAAATTGGTCTCTTAATGCTTGAACAAGTTTAGGATCAACATCTTTTGCGATACCTAAGACGTGTTCTGCTGGCCAAGTTAATTCTTTATCATCTTCTACATAAGGAACTAGATTATCTTCTCCTGCATGACATACTGGACATACAAGGGCTCCACCTTCAGGAATTTCAACGATTTGACCACAAACTTTACAACGATATTTTGCCATAACTACCTCCTCATTTTATTGGCTTTTTTTATTAGAAAAATGTATGACTAAATTATATGAAGTAATATCTCCATTTACATAATTTTGAAGTGTTTTTAAGATGTTTTCATCAATGATATCAACTATTTCACCAGTATCATCATTAATCCCGTGAGCGTGATCATATATTCTTTTATCATATATGCACTTACCCTCGCTATCAATGTCGTATTTCTTAATATAACCTTCATCGACTAATAACCCCAAGTTACGATAAACGGTTGATAAAGAAACGCTTGGATTCTTACTTTTTAAAGTAAAATAGATTTCTTCCGCGGATAAATGTTTATCCGATGATCTTATTGTTTCTAATATTTCAAGTTTATTTTTTGTCATATATTCTTCCTTTTTAGGAATAATTCCTATTCCTATAATAATATAATAACAAAATTATTTATAAAGTCAAATATTTTTTATTCACCAATAAATTTTTTTATTAAATTCGCAGTTATTTTCCATTGTTCTACATTAGAAATAGTTGCTTCGCCATCTCCACTTTGATGACCATAATTACCAAAGTTTCCATGGTTACCTCCAGGAATGGTATATTCAACGTATCTAGAAGAAAAATAATTCTTATTCTCTTCAAATTTATCTTGTTTTAAAACTTTATCTTCGCTACCTTTAATAGTTAAACATTCAACAAAACTTGGTTGAGTACTTGTAACATAACTTGCAAGTAAAATCATACCTTTAATTTTATTAGATGTATCTTTTGATTCATAAGATCCTGCCATCGCGCCACCTAAAGAATGACCACCTAAATAATAAGAACCATAATTTGGTAATTCATTTATAACATCACTAGCCTCATTTTTACCAAAGAAAGCTAAATTAAATGGCATAGTTACAATCACGACATCAATATTTTCTAATGCAATAGTTTCTGCAAGTCCTTGATATGCTTTATCTTCGACTAAAGCACCTGGATAAAAGATGTATAAAGAAGAAGCTGTTTCATTCTTTTTAGAATATAAATTCCATCCATTATAAGAAGTTATTTCGACATTTTCATTATGGCTATATTCTGTCGCGTGATAATAATTTGAAACATATATGAAAAAAGCACCTATTACTCCTCCAATAAGAAGTAAAGGAATTAATATAATTAATAAGATTTTTAATTTCTTATTTTTTTTCATATTGTCACCTCGTGAGAATTATTATATACCAATTTAGTAAATTATGAGTAAAAAAATTAAAAAGAAGATTAGTTTTACCTAATCTTCTTCCTTGAAATCTTCTTTTACTTTCTTTTCAACTTCATTACAAATGACTTGTAATGAACAAGAATGACAATCCATATTAACTTTATTCATCAAATGATCTAATGCTTTAGTGATATTTTCACTCTTTGTTACTATTTCATTTAGTTTATCGTAAGAATAATCATTTAAAGAAACAAATATTATTTTTACATTTTTAATAAATGGTAATTCTTTATATTTATTAAATAAATAACTACCTATTGTAGAAAAATCAATTTTATCTTTCTTTAAAGCATCTTTAGAAACGAGTAAACTTTCTTTTTTTGAAAAAGTAGATTCTCTTAGCATTATTCCATCTAAAGAAAAATGATATTTTACATAATCAAACTTTCTAATATTGTTATATAAGACATTTCCTTTTCCAATAAGTGAAGGATCAACACTTGCAATGGTAATTCTTGCGTAATTACCATCTTTTTTTATTGAACTTAAATCTTCACCAATAAGACTAATTTCATCATCCAAATCATCTTCTGTGATTAAGTTAACATTAATTCCTTTAAATAAAGAACTACCTAATTCAAAAGCTTTATCATCTTTGAATATCAACTGATTTGGATTTTCTTTAAACTTATTATTTGTCTCAATATTTAATTTTTTTAATGAATAAGAAGAATTGATATTATTAATCTCTTCAATTAATTCATCATATATAAACATAATTAAATTTTACGTTCTTTCTTTTTCTTATCGTAGATTTTGATTAATTTTGATTCTAAGAATGCAGTTAACTTCATATCTAAATTAAAGAAATAAACAATAAATAATAATCCAAAGAATACTCCAATGCCACCTATAACGGTACAAACAATACTAATCCATAAATACCAATTTAAATATGGAAATAAAGTCCAACTTAATACAATTAAAGCTGTTCCAATAAACATATTATCTTCCTCCGGCAAGGCCTTTTTGACGTGCGTATTCTGCCGCGCCTAAAGCACCCATTAATTGAGGATCAATTGGAAGATTAACAACTTTTAAATGTAATACTTTTTCAATTGCATCTTTTAAGCCATCGTTTTTTGCACATCCGCCGGTTAAAGTGATGTTGTCAGTCGCACCAGCTTTTTTAGCCATAACGAAACATCTTTTTGCAACGGAGAATTCAATACCCGCGGCAATTTCATCCATTGGTTTTCCTTCACCGACTAAAGAAATAACTTCTGATTCAGCGAAAACTGTACATTGTGCAGTAATTGGAATAATATTCTTTGCTTTTAATGATAATTTAGAGAATTCTGGAAGATCCATTTCAAACGCTCTAGACATTGCTTCAAAGAATCTACCTGTACCTGCCGCACATTTATCGTTCATCGCGAAATTTAATACTGTACCATCTTTATCAACCGCGATACCTTTGACGTCTTGACCACCAATATCAATAATTGCTTTAACTGAAGGATCAGTGACGTGGACTCCCATCGCATGGCAAGAAATTTCTGAGATATTTTCATCTGCGAATGGTACTTTATTTCTACCATATCCTGTACCAACTAAATAAGCTAAATCTTTAGGTGAAGATAAGCCTTCAACTTGTGCGATTGCTTGATTTAAAGCATCTTCCGCACTTAAGACAGAATTAATTCTACTTCTTAAAGTGACATTAGCCACCATTTTTCCATTTTCATCAATGATAACACATTTTGTATATGTACTACCTGAATCACATCCACCAAAATATTTCATGTTTAATTTCCTCCTACCATGAATTTGCATCATCTATAATTTCTAAGCTTGGATCTACTGGTTCTTCTCTCATAATTGAACGCATGTATCTATTAACATCGTCTCTTATGCTTTGTTTTGAAATAACTCTAGGATCCATTAAGTCGTGATTTACCCAAATAAGTTTAATGCCATGTTCTCTAGCTCTTTCTTCAAACATACCATGCATACCATCTAAAGCTTTACAAGCAATATGTTCCCATAAGATAACCATATCAGCTTTATAGTAATCACAGAATCTCCATAAGTCATCAAGTAATACTTCATAACCGCCGTGAGTTCTATTTCTCATAATCATTTCTTGATATAATTTTGCAATATCATAAATTGCTTGTTCTGGATCATCTTCAGAAATTTGATCAAAATATACTAAAGATAACATATCGACTAAAGGTAAAATACCCCAACAGTTTTGTAACCAAGGTAAGAAATCTGTATAGAATTGAGATTGAACACCCCAGATAATCGCTCTATGACGGTTTTCTTTACAAACTAGTGCTTGACGTTTAAATGCCTTTTGAGCGAGTTTAGTAATCTTTTCATCCGCTTTTACAAATGCATCCGCTCTACCTGCAACTGCCATATATGTAGTTTCAGCATATAAAGCTAAGTTTGCGCCATATACTTGAGGATACATTGTTCTAGACATTTCCATCCATCCGAAACGGTGTCTATTTTCAATATTAAATCTCTTTGCGCATTTGAAATAATAATTCCAATCCCATTTTTCACCAGTGTGCTTTTCAATAAATTTAATTGCGTTTCTAATTTCTTGTGCAGCATATTCTTGAACGCCTTCTTCAGTATGTCTTAATGGCGCGGCAATTTGGAAAGTAGGAATACCAAATTCTTCATACTTCTTTGCCATAATACCATTACCTAATAAAGAACCATCACAAGTTGTATTACATTGAATTGCGCATGCACCATAAATAGGCATATCTTCATCAATAGCCGCGCCAGCTTCTGCCGCAGGCATTGGACAAACATCGCCAGGAAGTCCCATTTCTTGAACAACATCGAGATAATGAGTAACTGCTCCACCGTTTAATAATACAGATACATATACTGCCGCGGTTTCCCAGCTTACTGCATATAAATTAGGGAATCCACACATAATATGGAACATTTCATTTTCATCAAGGACAACAATCTTTTTAGAAAACTTTTCATTGTTACCACATCTTTTATCCGCTTTAAATACTCTTCCTAATAATTGAGCGATATCTTCTGCGACTAAATCATATTCAGTATGTGCGATTCTTAATGCTTCTTTTCTTAAACCAGTTGTATGTTTATCAATCATCATTGGAACTGCAAGATAATTTAACATCCATCTATATCTAAAGAAGCCTTTTAAGTTATTAGGTTTAACGATGAATTTGCCTAACATCATCATGATTTTTAACCAGCGTTTAAAATCATATACTGTATCGACAACTCCACGCCATTCTCTTCTTTTTCTTACACGTTTTCCATTATAGAGTTTGCCTAATGGTTCACTACCAACTTTACTTCCCATTATTTATTACCTCCTTGGATTTTCTTAATTTCAATACTTTCAACGAAAGCTTGAACTCTAGTTCTAATTTGTCCTGAATTACCAACTGCATATGGTCTATCAATTGATAATACTGGATAATGATATTCATCTCTTAACATATGAGTACCAGTCATTCTTTCATAAGCCCATGGATCACAGAATTTCATTTGTTCATAAATAATTCCATCCGCATTATATTCTTTCGCGAGTTTATTAACATATTCTTTTCTTAGTCTGAATTTATCCATATTCATATGACGTGGACACATACAGTTATACATATATTGAGAACAAATTTGAGTTAATACATCATCTTTATCATTTAAGACAATTTCTTGTCTACCTGGTAAAGAACCAAAGCAGAATCGATCCGCGACAACTAAAGCACCTGATTCTTCAATTAATTTGATCATATCAACATCATCAACTTCCGATCCAACTACCATAACTCTTGCGCGATATTTTTTCTTTTCATCTGGAACACGAGTTTTAATTTCTTCTAATGTTTCTTCTAATTTATCAATTAATAAATGATGAGGGCAAACATATGTACACATTGTGATAATGTGGAATTCATAACCTGTAATACGTGGATTATCTTCTTTTCTAAAATTACCAATTTCAGTAATTAAACGGCATAATTTGTTATATTCTTTAACCGCTTCACGTAATGCATCATCGCTTACATCAATACCAAAATGATCATGTAATGAATTTAAGATTTTCTTTCTACATTCAGAAACATATAAAGAAAGTCCATTTTCATCAGCCTTCATAGGTACTTCAAGATATTCAAAGAAGAATTTATCTTGAGGCATTGTTTTTAAAAGTTCCATATTTTCAACACAACGGTTAATCATTGTGCATCCATCTGGCGATAATAAGCAATCTAAGAATTGATATCCACCTTCAATTGCTCTTTCTAGTAACGCTCTAGTATATTCGCATAAGAAGGAAGTCATATAATAAGTTCCCATTTCTAAAGAACCTGTACGAGGCGCTCTTAAACGTGTGGAGAAAGTACCTTTTAAGTTTAATAATACTTCTGGAACTTGATAGCAAACGCTACCTACACATTTTAAGCCTTCATCTTTAGCTTGTCTTACTAGTTCATTATTCGCATCTTCTAGTAATTTTTCAAAATAATATAAATGTTTTAAGTCTTTCATTTTGACCTCCTATAATATTTGTAATTTTTCTAATGCAAGTTTTACATTTTTATAAATGCTTGCTTCTTTATTTAAACTAAAGACTGAATTGCCTTCCACATCAGACATCATCATCTCTTTATCATCTGGAATAACGCTCAATAGATTTAATGTATCAAGATTTAATTTATTTATATCAACATTTTCATTAACTCTATTTAATATTAATCCATCAGTTTCAAACATCACTAATTCAGAAGCAACTTTCTTAATCGTTTTAGTTACTTCAATTCCTTTTTTAGAAGCATCAGAAACTAATACTAAGTGAGTTACTTTTTCCATAACTCTTCGATTTACTTGTTCAATGCCCGCTTCTCCATCAATGACTACATAATCGAAATTATTCGCGATTAATGAAATAACTTCTTTTAAATAAGCATTGACCTTACAATAACATCCGCTGGCTTCTGGTCTCCCGATTGCTAAAAAAGAAATATTATCAATTTCCACTAATGCATCAAATATTTGATATTTAGCTTCAGAAAGAATTTCTAATGCTGCTTTTGAATCACCATTTGAAGCATGTTCAATAAATAATTTTCTAATATCATCAACGGTAGAACCTGAATTAACTCCTAAAGCTGTGGCTAAACCAATCGCAGGATCTGCGTCAATGGCTAAAATCTTTTTAGTTGGATATAATTCATGAAGCAATCTAACACTTAACGCGGAGATAGAAGTTTTTCCAACTCCTCCTTTTCCACAAAAGGCTAATATAATCGGTTTTGCCATATTAATTATCCTCCACATGAACAATTACATATCCATCAACTAAATTAGCTTTTTCTAATTTAGCTTTTATTTGTAATTTTCTTTCCATTAAATCAGTGAAAATTAATAAGTTTTTATCTTGTTCAATCGACATGACATTCTTCATTAAAATATTATTATCATCAATTTTATCTTTATATATAGTAGATAAGCACATATTAGCCTCCTATTTATTTAAAAGATTTAATGATTCTTCTAAAAAGGTATTACCTTGTTTATATGAATCTAAAGCTTCTAATACTTTTAAATAAGCTTCATTATTAATATCTTTTAAAGATGAAGCTAATTCTTCTAATTCTTTATTATGTGATTGATTATGTCTTATTAAATAAGTTATAAGCGTAATAAGCTCTTTTTTATTATTTTGTTCCATATGTTATTGACCCCAATTTCAAAAACAATGATTATCATTTATAATTGATAAAGTTTTATCAATATATAATTTACTACCTTCAAATTAATCTGTCAATAAAATATATTTATATTTTAAATTAAACTGTAATTTGTTAGAATATTTTAAGTAGGTGATGTTATGAAAAAGTATCATGGAGTAATCGGAGGAATATTATTAACACTTCTAGGAGCTATTCTCTTAGGAGGATTTATTTCTATATTTACTATATTTAATACTCAAATTAGAAATGCTATACCAAATGATACTTCTTATATATTTGTAATCCTTATTGCCAGTGTTATTTCTTTATTATTCCTTGTTGGAGGAATATATGTTACATATAAAGAAATTCAAAATTCTAAAAAATTAGATGCATTAGATGCTTTAGGAATAAGAAAAATAGGAATAGTTAAAAATGTTAGATCACATCCTAAAGATAAAACATTAATTCAATTTGATTTAGAAGTTATTATTTCCAATAAGGGTACAAAACATATTTTTATATCAGATTGGATTGCATATCGTAATTTTCCTATTGAAAATGGTGTTTATTTATATGTTATTTACGCGAAAGAAAATCTAGATAAATACGCGATTGTATACGATAAAATTATTAGAAAATAAAATTAATTATCTTTAAAACCGAATTTTACGAATTAGAAAATTAAGGTTTGGAAAAAATCGGAAGGTTTTATAAAAAAGCCTTCTTTTTTGTTTGTCCTTAATTTTAAATATTGGTTTTTTTCGAACGAAAATTTATGTAAAGGCTTTCTGTAATCTCTTACATTATTTTGAAAACGTTATCACGAAAATTTACATTGTTTTTTTCTTTAAAAAATTATTATATATACGTGGTCAAAGAAAAAGACCATGAAATTAAATTAAAGGAGATGAACCATATGTCATATACAGTAGACGGAATCATTAACAAAAATAAAGTAAATACAAAGAACTTCAATTCATTAGAAGACGCATATAATTATTTAGATAACTTATTAGATAAAACAAACGCTCAAGTTGAAGATGTAGTTTCAAAAGATTCAACAATTGAATATTATTGCACAGATTATACAAGATTATTCTTAACAGCTAATTTATTCTAATTATTTTTGTTAAATCGTAAAAAAAACCTCAGGATCAATGTCCTGAGGTTTTATTTTGCTTATTTGTCTTGTAAATATTTAACAATTCTAGTCATAGAATCTTTAAATTCGTCATCAGAATTATTATTAAATACTACAAAGTTTTTAATTCCAACTGGTTCTTCAAAATTACATCTTTTAATATATTCATCCCAGTTCGCGAGTTTCCAAGTATCACGATCAGAATTTCTCGCAATCATTCTTTGTTTACAAACTTCTGGAGCAGTCTTAACCCAAATAACTACTAATTCTCCACCCATGTCTTCTAATTTCTTTTCAAGATCATGCATGTAATTAATATCTCTAATTTCACGAGTAAAAGGAGCGTTGATTAAAACTAAATCTTCATATTGAAGTGCCTCAAAAGCTAAATCAAGAACACAATAATATTCTTCATTACGAATATATTTTTCAAAGAAGTCACTAGAACGATTATATTCTTCGTTTGCGACTAAGAAAATTTGTTTTGATAATGTAATTAAAGTATCTTTATCCAAGTAGACAACATGTTCCAAAGCAGAAGCTAACTTTTTTGAAATATATGTTTTACCACATGCTGGAGGAGAAGTTACTAAAATTAACTTTTTTAAGATTTTACCCATAAGTTAGAACCTCACATTCCTATTTATTATATTTAATCGATAAATAAAAATCAATTATTTTACTTTAACACCTAAAATTGTTATTAAATTTATCGCTTGAGTAGGATTTACGCTCATACCTTTTAAAGAATAAGCATTGATTTTAATTTTTGCAATATTGGAATTAGATAAATCTAATTCATCAATTTTCATATTTAATAATTCACTACCTTCTAAATCCAAATTATTAAATTCACTATTTAAAATATATGTTTGATTAAAGAAAGATTCTTTCATAATACTATCTTTTAAAACTAATCCATTAATATTGGAAAAAGAAAAATTTAAATAACGACAAGAACAATTC
>CAVFKD010000015.1:9613-40381 GCA_963623095.1 bacterium
GAACAATTCTCTATCACTAAATTTTTAATACTTGTTTGATCCATATGAATATTTAATAACTTACAATTATTAAAATATAAATTATTAACTCCATATCTAGTTAAACTAACATTGATTAATGTGCAATGATCAAAGATGCAGTTAACAAAATCAACATTAATAAGTTTTAGCTTACTAAAATCGATATTAACAAATTTACAATCAGATATTTTCAAATCTTTAATTGTTAATCCTTCGTTATTAGAATAACTAATCTCTTTGTTTAAGAAATCATCATTTTCAATGCAAGTAATTAAATCAGTTTTTTCTAAATTGTGTAATACTACTTTATTGTCTTTCATATTATTTTTTTAAATTCGCTAATTCTTTTGCGATTAAACTACCAACATAAGCATTATTATAAACTAATTTGATATTAGCTTCTAATGAAGTACCTTTAGTTTGATCAGCGATTTCTTTTAATAAGAATGGTGTAACATCCTTACCTTTAATGCCATTTTTATCTGCTTTTTCTAATGCATCATCAATATATTTATTGATAACTTCATTAGGTAAAGAATATTCATCTGGGATTGGATTAGAAATTAATACGCCACCATTAAGTTTTAATGCACGTTTATAATAAATGGTTTCTGCAATTTCATGAGCGTCATCCATCTTATAATCAAGTTTTAAGCCTGAATCTTTAGAATAGAAAGCTGCAAGATTTTCTGATTTATATCCTAATACTGGTACACCTTGAGTTTCTAAATATTCTAATGTTCTTGGTAAATCTAAAATAGCCTTTGCGCCTGCGCAGATAACACTTACATTAGTATGAGCGAGTTCTTGTAAGTCCGCGGAAATATCCATAGTTACTTCACCATGTCTATGAACTCCTCCAATACCGCCTGTAACAAATATTTCAATACCTGCCATACTTGCTAAAATCATGGTAGTTGCAACTGTTGTCGCACCCCATTTCTTTTTAGCCATAACAACTGGTAAATCTCTTCTTGATACTTTTAAAATACCTTTAGTTGAACCAAATTTTTCAATTTCATCAGGTGACATACCAACAATTGGTGTTCCATCGATAATACCAATAGTCGCTGGTACACAGCCATTTTCTCTAATGATTCTTTCTACTTCTAAAGCAGTTTGAACATTCTTAGGATAAGGCATACCATGAGAAATAATGGTTGATTCTAGAGCAATAACAGGAACGTTATTTTTTAAAGCTTCTTCTACTTCTTTTGAAATTTTAATTAACATATAAATATCTCCTTTTTTATAATAATGGTTGTAGATTTTCAATTAATTTACATAAGAAATGTTTAAATTTATTTTGTTTATGTCCTGTCATATCAATACATTTAGGGAATGTTTCTTCAAAATCTTTTTTAATATCTTTAATAACAGAACTATTCGCAAACCATACCGCATCTTCATAATGGTGTAATAGACTACGATAATCAAGATTAATTGTACCAACTTGGGCTAATTTATCATCGCAAACCATTTGTTTTGCATGAATAAACCCTGGTTCGAATTCATAAACTTTTACTCCTGCTTTTTGTAATCTTGCATAATTTGATCTAGTCAAAGCAAAAACAAGTTTTTTATCAGGAATATGAGGAACAATAATTCTTACATCAACTCCTCTTTTTGAAGCATTGATTAAAGATTGTTTAATTTTATCATCGCATACAAAATAAGGTGTTGTAATGTAAATGTAATTTTCTGATTGATTAATCATATTTAATATGACATTTTCACCAATATATTCTTTATAGAATGGACGAGGTCCATCTCCATAAGGACAAATAATACCTTCTTCATCATATTTATCATAATTATTAAGATAGATATCTACTTTTTCACTCTTTTTGCTAAATAACATATATGTTGTTAGAAACATTACTGTTACTGAATCAACCGCAGGACCTTGAATTTTAACCATGGAATCTTTCCAATAGCCAAATCTCTCTTTTTTATTAATATATTCATCCGCGAGATTACATCCACCGGTATAGAAAGTTTTTCCATCGATAATAATAAATTTTCGATGGTCTCTATTATTATGAATCGCGGAAGCAATTGGAATAAATCTATTAAACTTATAAGCTTTAATGCCCATCTTTCTTAATTTTTTATAAAAACTTGCTTCAACGTTTTTTATAGATCCTATATCATCATATATCAATCTTACTTCTACGCCTTCTTGAACCTTTTGCTTTAATATATCTAAAATAGAATTAAACATAATTCCTCTTTCAACAATAAAGAATTCAATAAAGATAAATTTTTTCGCAGTTTTTAATTCTTCTAATACATCTTTAAAAAATTCTTCACCACTTGGAAAGAAAGTAGATTTATTTTTTGTATAACCTTTATTCATATTAAAAGATTCTAAATATTGTAATTGTCCTAATTGAACTTTATCTACTTTAGAAGAAGTTTTTTCTTTTTTATAAGTTTTATTTTCCAAATAGAAAACATTTTCCCTATAAAAATCTGTAAAAAGATTTATTTGTCTTATAGATACATGGTTTCTTGAAAACATTAAATATGTGATTATTCCAAAGGCAGGAAATAACATTAATAAGAAACACCAAGAAACTTTTGCTTCATTAGGCATAAAACGGAAATTTAAATTTAATGCGATAAGTAACGCTAAAATAGAAAAAGCTAAGTTGACATAAAAAGAATATTCTTCAAAATAGATAACTATCCATACAAGAAATAAAACTTGTAAAACAACAAGTAATCCAAAGATAGTTAGTCTACCAAACAAAGTACTAAATAATTTTTTTAAGAATTTCATTTTAACTTTTTCTCCTAACCTAGAATATTTTAACACATTAAAATAAGATTTGAGTATTATTTTTAAATATGTTATTATATTTTACATGGAGGTATTTTGAACCTATATGGATCACCCGATATTGTTTATTGTATTATTTATCTTACTAATGCTTTCTGCATTCTTCTCAGCTAGTGAGACAGCTTACACTTCATTCCCAGTTATAAGAATGAAAAATTTAGCAAAAACTAAAAAGACTGCAAAAATGGCCTTAAAATTAAAAGAATCATATGAAAAACTTATTTCCACCATTTTAATTGGAAATAATATAGTTAATATTGCTCTTACATCAATCGCGACTGTTATCTTCGTTGAAGAAGGTTGGTCAACTGGATTATGTACCGCAATAATCACTATCGTAGTGCTTATATTTGGTGAAATTATACCAAAGACATTCTCAAAAATAATTAATATTAAATTTGCAATGATAGTTAGTTATCCTCTAACTGCCCTTTTTTACATTTTCTATCCTTTTACATGTTTATTCGAAGGATTAACTATTTTAATTAAGAAAATATTCCACGTCAAAGAAGAAGTATCAATGACTGAAGAAGAATTCGAAATCTTAGTTGATAATATTCATGATGAAGGTATATTAACAAACGTTGAAAAGAATCTTATTTTAAACACCATTGATTATGGTGATTTACTTGTTGAAGATATTATGACAAGAAATAAAAAAGTTATCTTCGTTAAAGATTCAGATTCACTTGAACAAATTCAAGATGTTTTTGAAACTTATAACTTTTCAAGGTTACCAATTGCAAGAAATTCTAAAATCTCTTCTATTTATGGAATTATCTATCAAAAAGAATTCTATGAAATGTTATTAAATGATGAACAAGATTTAAAATCAATTATTATTGAACCTATTTATACTAAACCAACAATTAAAATTTCTCGATTATTAAAAACATTCCAAAAAGAGCATCAACATATGGCCATTGTTAAAAATGGCAATAAAGTCTATGGATTAATCACTATGGAAGATATCATTGAAGAATTAGTTGGTGAAATTGAAGATGAATACGATGAAGAACGTGATGATGCTTACGAAGAAGCTGAAGAACAAGCACGTATTGAAGAAGAAAAACAAGAATTAAAAATTAATGATCAAACAGATCCAAAAAAATAAGCAATTAGAACTTCACTTTACTTTATTAAAATGAAGTTCTTTTTTTCTACCATATCAATAAAAAAATCAATATAATAATTATGAGGTTTAAATTTTATGAAAAACAAATCTGTTAAATATTCAGTTATCGATATAACATTAATCGCTATGTTCACTGCGCTACTTGCCATATGTTCTTGGACATCAATCCAAGTAGGTTTAGTTCCAGTTACATTACAAACTTTCGCGATATTTTTAATCTTTGGTCTATTAGGATCTAAAAGAGGTACAACTGCAGTATTAGTTTATATTTTATTAGGTTTATGTGGTGTTCCAGTATTCGCAGGATTTGGATCAACCGCGAAATTACTTGGTCCTACTGGAGGATATATCATTGGATTTATCTTCATGGGATTAATCATTTGGTTAGGTGAATTTTTATTTAGAAAAACCGATAAAAAAGTTAAATTTATCACTAATATTCTATTTGAAATTATTGGTCTATTAGTATGTTATGGGTTTGGTACAATTTGGTTTATGATAGTGATGAATGGTAAAGGTAATCCTTATACATTAACCGCGGCATTAAGCGTATGTGTTATTCCTTTCTTACTTCCAGATTTAGTAAAACTAGTAGTATCGGAAATCTTAGTATTAAAATTAAAACAATTTGTTCCTAAGTCATATTTTGATTATAAAAAAGAACAAAAAGAACTCATTGAAATTGACAATCAAAAAGAAGGTTTACAAGCGTAAGCCTTCTTTTTTTAACGATTATCATATTCATTGTTATTGACATCTACTTCATAAAGATATTTTAAATCGGATTTAGAAATAGTCATGTATGTTACATTTTCAATTACACCATATTCTTTAGCCTTTATATCCATGTTTTCAAAGTTAAGCTTATGCAATGGAGAATCATCAAATCCAACTAAATTAAATATTCTATTTATACCTTTATAATCTTTTGTATAAGTTGATTTTACATCATTAATATCAATATAACTAATAGAAGTATTTTTACCATTTGTAGGTTCAACTAATTTTTTATAATGCTCTTTTATTTCACCTTTATAAGAAGAAGGTAATTCACATTTAGAATAAGAAGGATTCCAATTAACAAAGATATTAAACAAATATTTAACATTGATCATATTTAAATGTTTAATATAAATATCTTTAATATATCCTTTTCTTTGAGAAGAAGATTTAATACGGAATCCGCAATCGGTGCCAATAAAGGAAATATTTTCAATAAATATATCATGGATGCCACCGGAAACTTCGCTACCAATAGTTAAGCCAAATCCTTCATATAATTTACAATTTTTAATTGCAATATGATGGCTAGAAATATTCTTTTTAATACCATCACTATCTCTTCCAGATTTAATACAAATTGAATCATCATTGCAATGAGTAATAACATTTTCAATTAATACATCGTTAGAAGAATCAATATCTATTCCATCGGTTGAAGGAGATGTTTTAAGTGATGAATTAATTTTAATTCCATCAATATGAATATTATTTGAATATAAAATATGAACATTCCAAAATCCTGAATCTTTACTAGTAAAATCAGATAAAGTTATTTTCGATGAGTTTTGTACTAAGACATTTCTTGGTCTTAAGCAATCATAATCACATGCCCATCTTAAATTATTTTTATCATATTGTTTTCTCATGCCTGAAGACATGTCTTCTCCCCAATATTTATTATACCAATAAGGGCCTTGACCATTAATTGTACCTAGTCCTCTTATAGTAACATTATTAGAATCAATGACATTTATAATCGCAGGATAGAAATCCATATCAATACCCGCGACTCTAGTATTAATTAATGGGTATTTAGTTTCATCAATAGTCCCTAAAATAACTGCATCTTCTTTTATTATTAAAGTAGTATTTGATTTAACAAATAATGGGCCTGTTAAATAAATACCCTTTGATATAATTAAAACACCTCCATTAGAAAAGCATTCATCAAGAGCGTTTTGAAGAATATCAGTCACTAATTCTTGGCCTTTTTTATCTATTTTAAAATCTTTAGTATCCAAAATTATCATATAATATCCTTCCAAGTCGAATATGAGTCGCACCATTATCTATAGCACTTAAATAATCATCACTCATTCCCATTGATAAATTAGGAAAAGATCGATGATATTTTTCTTCTAATCTATTTTTTAATAACACTAGCTTATGGAATTGAGCATCTAATTCATCTTTAGAAGAATATTTAACGCTCATCATCATAAAACCAACTACATTGATTTTTTTATAATTTAAAACATGATCCATAAATTCATCAATATCTTTAAGTAAAACTCCATTTTTAGATTCTTCTTCATTGATAGAAACTTCAATAAAGCAATTTAAAGGTGTAGTTCTTTCTTTTTCAATCAAGTCGCATAATTTTAAAGAATCTAATGAATGTAAATAATCAATTTTATTAATAACTTCACTTGCTTTATTTCTTTGAAGGTGGCCAATAAAATGCCATTTAATATCTTCATTTTTCAAAGCTTCATATTTTTCTTTAAAAGCTTCGACTCTATTTTCACCAAAGTTATTAATTCCATGCTTTAAAAGATCCTTCATTTCTAAATGTGTAACATATTTTGTCGCTGCGACTATTGTTACATTAGAAGGAATCGTTTTTAAAAATGAATCAATATCTTCTCTAACCATATTAAAAATTTCTCTTTTTTAAAACATTTTCAAATTTAACACCATAAAAATGTGATTCATCATCAAGTGTTTCTTTAATTGCATTAACAGTAAAATTAATTGATGTTTTAATAATATCAGTCATATTATTGTTATTTAAAATGCAAGCGACTGCGACTGAAGAAAATACATCGCCAGTACCATGATACATTTTATTAATTTTAGGTCCCATTAATTCAGTGATACTACTTCCATTATAACCACAAGCACCTAATTTATCTTCTTGATATGATACGCCAGTTAAAATTACATTTTTTGCACCTAAGGCATAACAATCTTTTAATAATTTAGTTACATAATCTTTTGTTAACTTTTCTTCGTATTTATTATTTGTTAAATAACAAGCTTCTGTGATATTAGGTAAAATATAATCTGCGACAGAAACTATTTTTTTCATACCTTCGACAATACTTTCATTTAATGCTGGATATAATTTACCATTATCCGCCATGGCAGGATCAACAATAAATAAACCATTTTCTTTTAATAATTGTTCTTTGCATTTTAAGATTAAATCAAATTGTCTTACATCTCCAATATATCCTGTATATATTGCATCAAACTTAATACCTTCTTTAATCCAATGATCAACAATCTTAGGCATTTCAGAAGTTAAATCTAAATTAGTCCAACCTTTAAATCCACCTGTATGAGTTGATAAAATAGCACTTGGCAAAATAGATGTTTCAATACCAAAGCTTGATAATATAGGTAAAGCAACTGTTATAGAACAACCTCCATAACATGATATATCTTGAATTGTTAATACTTTTTTTGTTTCCATAAAATTCTCCGTTCTTTAATATAATAACAATTTAATAATTAGTTATCTATCAATTTAAATTGATAATCGTATTTTACGACTTTATTTTATTTTCATTTCTTTATATAATAATTACATAAGAAAGAGGTAAATATATTATGTATAAACTTATTGACCAATATATAGATAAATTAATGACTTCATCTCCTGATATGCCATTATGGAACATTGAAGCAATTAGACAAGGAAAGAAACCTTCATGGAACTATATCGATGGATGTATGATGACATCATTACTTTCATTGTATGATGAAACAAAGGATCAAAAATATTTAGACTTTGTTATCAAATTTGTCGATTATTATGTTTTTGAAGATGGTTCCATAAGAGGATATGATCCAAGCAAATATTCCACAGATGATGTATGTGAATCTAAAATCTTATTTGATTTATATGCATTGACACATAATGAAAAATATAAAAAAGCAATCGAATTATCTTATACTCAAGTACAAGGTCAACCACGTACTAAAGAAGGTAACTTCTGGCATAAAAAGATTTATCCAAATCAAGTATGGTTAGATGGTTTATATATGATGCAACCATTCTATACTCGTTATATTGCAACATTTGGCAATAAAGATTATTCCGATGTTGTTAATCAATTCCAAAATGTCTTTAACATTATGTTTGATAAACAAAAGAAGCTTTATTACCATGGATATGATTCATCAAGAAGTATGTTCTGGGCAGATAAAGAAACTGGTTTATCTAAAAACTTCTGGTTAAGATCAATTGGTTGGTACACAGTTGGTTTAATCGATGTTATTAATTATATTGATGATGACCATCAAGAAGCTAAAAATGCATTAATTAAGATTTTTAAAGAATCAATAAATGGTATCTTACTCTACCAAGATAAAGAATCAAAAATGTTTTATCAAGTTCCAAACCTTGGAGGAAAAGAAGGTAACTATTTAGAAACATCTGGTTCAGCAATGATTTCTTACGCAATATTAAAAGGTGTAAGAACTAAAGTATTAGATGAATCTTTTAGACAAATAGGTGTTGATATCTTCAATGGTATTTGCAATAAATATTTAACTAATGTCAATGGTGATTTAAACCTAGGTGGTATTTGTTTAGTCGCAGGACTTGGTCCTGAAAACAATTTAAGAAGAGATGGAAGTTATGAATATTACATCTCAGAACCAATTGTTGAAAACGACGCAAAAGGTACAGGTCCATTAATTATGGCTTATACTGAAATGAAAAAAATTAAATAAGTTATACGTTAAAGGAGTGCCTGAGCACTCCTTTTTAATTAATCAAATAATGGTGTTGATAAATATCTATCGCCATTATCAGGAAGAATAACAACAATATTCTTTCCTTTATTCTCTTTTCTTGAAGCAACTATACTTGCTCCTTTTAATGCGGCACCAGAAGATATACCAACTAAAATTCCTTCTGCTTGAGCGAATTTCTTACCATAAATAAATGAATCATCATTTTCAATTGTAATAATTTCATCATAAATTGATGTATTTAATGTATCAGGAATAAAACCTGCGCCAATACCTTGGATTTTATGTGGGCCTGCGACACCTTTAGATATAACTGGGCTAGTTGCAGGTTCAATACCAATAATCTTTACATTAGGATTCTTTTCTTTTAAATATTTACCAATACCAGAAATTGTGCCACCTGTTCCAATACCTGCGATTAAAATATCTACTTTTCCATTTAAATCTTCATAAATTTCAGGTCCTGTAGTTTTATAATGAGTTTCAGGATTTACAGGGTTTTCAAATTGTCCAGCGATAAATGAATTAGGAATAGTTTTATTTAATTCATTTGCTTTCTCAATTGCCCCTTTCATACCTTTACTTCCTTCAGTTAAAACAAGTTCTGCACCATAAGCTGCGATTAATCTTCTTCTTTCAACTGACATTGTTTCAGGCATAACAATAATTACTCTATATCCTTTTGATCTACCAATGGAAGCAAGTCCAATACCCGTATTTCCTGATGTTGGTTCAATAATTGTTGAACCTTCAACTAACTTACCTTCTTGTTCCGCTTTTAAAATCATATTTAAAGCAATACGATCTTTAATAGAGCCTGCTGGATTAAAATATTCTAATTTTGCAAAAATGTTTGCTTCTAAATGTTCTAAGTTTTTAAAGTTACTTACTTCTAATAATGGAGTATGTCCAACTAGTTCTGTAAGTGAATGATATAATGCCATATAATAATTCTCCTTAATAGTAATTCCTACTATTTAACTAGGATTATAGGAGTATAGTATTAATAATGCAATAAATTTCATAAAAATATTAGTAGAATTTATCTACTATCAGTAGAATATAGGTTTTTTTGCCTTGACTATGGCTACATATACCTATAAAATGTAAATATGGAAAAAGAAGAAAAATTAAAAGCAACTATCGCTTCAAACTTAACTTATTATAGAAAACAAGCCGGTCTAACTCAAATCAAGTTAGCGGAGATTTTGTCTTACTCTGATAAAGCTGTTTCCAAATGGGAAAGAGGCGAAGGAGTTCCTGATATATTTATCCTTACTCAACTCGCTGATTTATACCAAATAACTGTTAATGATTTAATTGGTGAACAAAAAGTCATCAAGAAAACTTCATTCTTAAAAAATAGAATATTAATAACATTATTAAGTATTGCACTTGCATGGCTAGTATTTATTATCACTTTTGCCGTTCTTACAATAGTTGAAAGAAATACTAATAACGATTGGAGTTCTTGGACTTGGATATTCTTTATTTGTCCTATTCCTGTATCATTCACTATCGCTTTAATCTTTGATAAAATATGGGACAATATAAGATGGCATCGATTCTTTATTGTTTCAGGATTAGTATGGTCAACTGCATTATTAATCGTTTGTTTATTATTAGTCTTCAGTGTTGATTATCATTGGACTATTTGGTTTATAGCCGCGGCATTACAAGTTTTAACCATCTTATGGTATGGATTAAGACGAAAAAAAGTTCAATAACAATTTAAAATCCTACAGATCATTTCCTGTAGGATTTTATTTTCTAAATTTTTATTGATTAAATGTTTGATTTTCTTCTATTCCTTTATATAAAGAAGCATATTCACCGTTTTTTGCAAGTAATTCTTGATGATTACCTTTTTCTACTATTTTACCTTTTTCAATTACATAAATTAAATCAGCATTTCTAATAGTTGATAATCTATGAGCGACTACAATAGTTGTTCTACCTTTCGCTAAATCGTTTAAAGATTTTTGAATCAATGCTTCTGTAACATTATCTAGTGCCGAAGTAGCTTCATCTAAAATTAATATTGATGGATTTTTTAAAAATACTCTTGCGATTGATATTCTTTGCTTTTGGCCACCGGAAAGTTTAACGCCTCTTTCACCAACCATTGTATTATATCCATCTTCAAGACCCATTATATAATCATGTATATTAGCCATCTTGCTAGCTTTAATAACATCTTCTTCACTAGCTTCATAATTACCGTATCTAATATTATCTAATATCGTTCCATTAAATAAGAATACATCTTGTTGAACTAATCCAATATTTCTTCTTAAGGATTCAAAAGTCATTTTATTTACATCAATTCCATCGATATATACATGACCACTTGTGGCATGATAGAAATTAGGAATCAAATGGCAAATGGTTGTCTTTCCACCTCCAGAAGCACCAACTAATGCGATAGTTTTACCTTTTTCAATTTCAAAAGTAATATCATCTAATACATTTCCAGGATGATGTTTTTCTACATAATTAAATGTAACATGATCAAATTTAATATTGCCTTCTAATTTACCAATATCTTTTGCGTCAGGATCAACACTTTCTTCTTTTTCATCAATGATTTCAACAAATCTTTGGAAGCCTGTTACGCCTTCTTCAAATTGTTCAACAAAGTTAATTAATGTAGTTAAAGGAGTAATAAACATTGAAACTGAAACAACGAAAGTTACATAACTCGCAGTATCTTTACTAGGTGCGACAAGTAGACCTCCCGCGACAATAATAATAAAGTTAAATAAATCAGTTAAGAAAGCAGTAGATGAACCAAATTGTCCCATTGCTTTATATGTTTTACCTTTTGATTTAACAAATTCAACATTGGATTCTTCAAATTTTTCTAATTCTTTTTGATCATTTGTGAATGCTTTAGTTACCCTAATTCCAGTTATAGAAGATTCTAATCTAGCATTAATATCCGCGAGAGCTTTTCTATTTTCCATTTGAGCTCTATTTAATCTTTTTCTAAAAAATAAAGATACAAAGAATAATAAAGGTATCGCGACTAAAATCCATAAAGCAAAACGATAATCAATAGTTAACAAATATGCAAAAGCTAGAACAATCGTAATTCCGCAGATGAAGAAATTTTCTGGTCCGTGGTGAGCCAATTCACTAACTTGTTGTAAATCATTAGTCATTCTTGACATAATTTTACCTGTTTCATGTTCATCATAATATGAAAAAGGTAATCTTTGGAGTTTAATAAACATTTCTCTACGCATATCCGCTTGCATATGTGTACCAATCATATGTCCATAATATTGAACAAAGAATTTTAAAAACATTCTAACAACATAACAACCAAATAAAACAAATCCTAATATTAATATCTTATTGGTATCATTATTAGGAACATATGTCTTAACAACCTTATTGGTAATAATTGGATATAATAAACCAATCAATGAAATAAGAAAGCTAGCCATCATATCAAGAAAGAACATACCTTTATAAGGCTTATAATATCTTATAAATCTTTTTAGCATATAAAATCCTCCTTATTAAAATTAAAAAAACTACTTCTATTATAAATAAAAGTAGTTTAGATTTCTTTAAGAATTTTTTGATTTTTTAATTATTGACCATCCGCAATTGTAACTTCTTGTCCAAAGAAATTGATAGTTAGAGTATCAGGACCAGTAGTTGCGCCGATAATTGGACCAAGGTCAGAAATGTTAATTTCTTTTACATTAATCTTTTTAGCGACTTCAGTTGCGATATATTTTGCATCTTCATAGCAATCTGCGTGTTCAATGCATAATAAACCTTCTTCTGGGTTAGTCATTCTTTCAACGATGATATTAACAAATTCATCTAATGAAGCTTTTCTACCTTTAACTTTCTTAAATGCATAGTTGTTACCTTTTGTATCAGAAACAATAATAGGTTTAATACCAATTAAGTTACCAAAGAATGCTGCAGAAGCTTTTACTCTACCTGCCTTTTTTAACCAAGCAAGAGAACCTGCAGTTGCATAAACTTGATAATGTAAACGATCTTTTGTTAATTGTTCAACAGTTTCATCTAAAGATTTACCTTCAAGTGCATATTTAGCAGCATCAATCGCGACTAAGCCTTCTGCGTAATTACTTCTTAATGAATCAAAGCAAACAATTCTTCTACCTGGATATTTTTCTAATAATTCTTTTGCGTATACTTCTGCATAATTATAAGAACCAGATAATTTACTTGAGCAAGAAATATATAAAATATCTAAGCCTTCATCTAAATATTTTTTAAATTTTTCTTCAACTTCTGAAGGTTGAACTTGACCAGTTACAGATCTTTTTCCACCTCTCATCATTTGATAATATTGAGTAGGAGAAATTTCTTTCCATTCTAGATCTGCATCATAATCTTTACCATCAATAGTAAAAATCATTTTCATATAATCTAAATCGTATTTATCACGATATTTCTTTTCAACATCCGCGGTTGAATCAGTTAATACTTGAAATTGTTTCATAATTTTCTACCTCTATATCAAATATTATAGCAAAAATAACAATGAAAGCAATTACATTTATTTTTATATACCCATTTTCAACTTAAATTTATACATAAAAATCGACTATTTCACTATTTTTGCAATATTTTTACTATAACTATGCTAAAATAACCTTACTGTCCTTATAGCTCAGCTGGATAGAGCGACTGCCTCCTAAGCAGTAGGCCGTGCGTTCGAATCGCATTAAGGACGCCATTTAGAATTAAAAAGAGGTTAATGATTTTTTCTATCATTTAACCTCTTTTTGTTTATTTTTCTAATAATAAGAAAATATGAATTAAAGACATATATCGCTAAGGCGGTTATTTAAACAAAGAAGAATTTTTTAAAAAATTTCTAATTCAATCGGACAATGATCACTTCCATATATTTCATTATGCATAATCATATCTTTTACTTGGGAAATTAATTCTTTAGAAACGATAAAATAGTCAATTCTCCATCCAGCATTATTTTCTCTTGCATGGAATTTATAACTCCACCATGAATATTGTATCTTATCTGGATATAAATATCTAAATGTATCGACATAGCCATTATTTAATAAATTGCTAAATGCTTCTCTTTCTTGTAAAGTAAATCCTGCTTTACCCATATTTGGTTTAGGATTTTTTAAATCAATTTCTTTATGTGCGACATTTAAATCACCGGCATAAACAATAGGTTTATTTAAGGATTTAAAATAATCTAATAAATCAGTTTCATATTGCATTCTAAAATCTAATCTTACAAGTTCTTCTCCTGCATTAGGAACATAGCTTGCTACATAATAAAAGTTATCGAATTCTAAAGTGATTACTCTACCTTCTTCATCATATTTATTATCTTTTAATCCATAATGAACGCTTAAAGGTTTTATCTTCGTAAATACCATTACTCCTGAATAACCTTTTTTTACTTTTGAATAAGATGAATATATTTCATAACCTTCAGGCATAAAAGGTTTTGTATCATCAGATAATTTAGTTTCATTAAGAGAAAATATATCTGCGTTTAAAGTTTTAAAATCTTTTATAAAATCTTTTTTTAAGATCGCTCTTAGGCCATTTACATTAAAAGAAACTATCTTCATAAGTCATTTCTCCATTCATTTTTATACCTTTATTTTAGAGTTTTCTCACTAAAAACGCCATCTTTTTATATAAATTTTAATTTTTAATATTTTTTTAAATTATAATGGAAAAATATAAAATAAGTGTTATTCTATAAAAAAAGAAGTTCTTTTACGGGGGTAAAAAAATGAAAGAATTAGAAGAAAAGATTTTAAAAGATGGGATTGTTATTGATAATGAAATTTTAAAGATTGATTCATTTATCAATCATCAAATTGATGTAGAATTATTAAATAAGATTTGTAAAGAAATCGCATCTAATTTTAATAATATAGATAAAGTTATCACTATTGAAACTTCTGGCATTGCTTATGCGATTGGTGTTGCACAATGCTTAGGTAACATTCCAGTAGTATTCGCTAAAAAATCAAAATCATTAATCACAGGAAATAACGTCTATACTTCAGAAGTAAAATCTTTTACTAGAAAAACTTCTTCAACTATCACTATTGATAAAAGATATATCACTGAAGGTGGTTCTTATTTAATCATCGATGATTTCCTCGCAGAAGGTAATGCTGCTTTAGGATTAATTGATATTATCCACCAAGCTAAGGGAAATGTTAAAGGTGTTGGTGTTGTAGTTGAAAAAAGATTCCAAGGTGGAAGACAAAGAATCCAAGATTTAGGAATCAAGGTTGTCTCTACTGCATCTATTAAAGAATTCAAAGATAATAAACCAGTATTCCAAGACTAATAAATTCTTGAAATCGCTTTCATAAAAATAACTCTACTATTTAAGAAAAAAATAATTTATATTTTATTTGTCGGTAGATAATCGGCAATTTCGTATAATTACCCTAATCGGTGGGAAAGTCTCTACGTTGAACCGTATAATTCAACACTACGAATAAAGTCAATATATCGTTAGAATATGTCTTTATAATAGACTTTCTTTTTTGCTTTTTAGGAAAAAAAGGAGAAAGAAATAATATATGAAAAACACACTCAAAACGATCTTACTAGTCTCATTACTTTCAGTAACTGGAGCAATCTCATTAGCTAGTTGCGACTCTTCAAGTAATGGTAAAATCAAAGTTGGTTTAATCGCATTACACGATTCAAATTCAACTTATGATAAAAACTTCATCGATGCATTTAATAAAGCTTGTGAAGTTAAAGGTGTAACTGCAGTCATCAAAACAGGTATTCCTGAAAGTGCTAAAGTTACCGAAGAAGCAGATGATTTAGTAGATCAAGGTTGTAAGTTTATTTTTGCTGACTCTTTTGGTCATGAATCTCATTTACTTGCTTCCGCAAAAAAGGCTAGCGATGTCCAATTTGCTCACGCAACTGGTACAATGGCTCACACTGAAAATGTTTCAAATTTCCATAACGCATTTGCGTCTATCTACGAAGGTAGATATCTTGCAGGTGTCGCGGCAGGATTAAAATTACAAGATATGATTGCAAAAGATCCTACTACTTCTAAAAAGATTGGTTATGTAGGTGCATTCCCTTATGCTGAAGTCGTATCAGGTTATACATCATATTTCCTAGGCGTTCAATCTATTGTTTCTGATGTTACAATGGAAGTTTCTTATACTAATTCTTGGTATGATGAAACTGCAGAAAAGAATGCTGCTCAATCATTAATTAATAGAAAATGCTCTATTATTTCACAACACGCTGACTCATTAGGTGCTCCTACTGCTTGTGAAGAAGCAGGTGTTCCTAATATTTCATATAATGGTTCTACTGAAGCTGCAGGTCCAAATACATATGTCATTTCAAGTAAAATTAATTGGCAACCATATTTTGAATTATGCATTGACGCTGTTTTAAATGGCACATCTATTCCAACTGATTATACAGGTACATTAGGTGATAGCATTTACGATGGTTCAGTTTCATTAGTCACTCCAGGAGCTAAAGCAGCGGTTTCAGGAACTGAAGAAAAATTAAATGAAATTCATAAACAATTAAAAGATGGTTCTTTAAAAGTATTTGATTGTTCAAAATTCACTGTTAATGGTCAACATTTAACTTCATATATGGCAGATGTTAATACAGATGCAAACTGCGAAAAAGACACTCAAGTTATTAAAACTGAAAACGGTGTTACATATTTCGCAGAATCTGAATATCGTTCCGCACCATATTTTGATGTAAGAATTGATGGTATTACTGAATTAAGTTCAGGTAACTAATTTTTAAATAATCTTTGCCCAAGGGCTAATTAGCTCTTGGGTATTTGCTTTTAAAAGGAGAACTCCCAATGGAAGAAAATAAAAACAATGTTAATATCTCTTTTATGAATATTACTAAAAGATTTGGTACTAATATCGCGAATAATAATATCTCTTTTGATATTTACGAAGGCGAAATTGTTGCGTTACTTGGAGAAAATGGTTCAGGTAAAACAACTTTAATGAATATGCTTTCTGGTATTTATCGTCAAGATGAAGGTCAAATATTAGTCCACAATGAAATTGCGAATATTCTTTCACCACGCGATGCTTTTAATTATGGTATTGGTATGGTATATCAACACTTTAAATTAATTGATACTTTCACTGCTTTAGAAAATATTGTTTTAGGTGTTAAAGATAAAGAAAGATCCAAAATCAAAAATGCGAGAATAATCGTACAAGAAATATTAAATAAATATGGCTTTGTCCTCGATTTAGAAGAAAAAGTCTACAATATGTCAGTTTCTGAAAAACAAACTCTAGAGATTATTAAAGTTCTTTATAGAGGCGCGGAAGTCCTTGTTTTAGATGAACCTACCGCGGTATTAACTCCATTAGAAATAACTAAATTATTTAAGATATTAAGAAATATGAAAAACGATGGTAAATCAATTATTATCATCACTCATAAGCTTAATGAAGTTATGGAAATATCCGACCGAGTTGTTGTTTTAAGAAAAGGTGAATATATTGGTTCTTTATTAACTAAAGAAACTAATGAATCACAACTAACAGAAATGATGGTCGGTAAAAAAATCGAATTAAATATTGTAAGAAGCGAAGTACAAAATCCAATAAATAGATTATTAGTCACTAATCTATCTTACAAAAATCAAGATGGAAGATTGCTTCTTGATGATGTCTCTTTTGTCGCGAAAGGAGGAGAAATTCTTGGTATCGCAGGAATTTCTGGTTCTGGTCAAAAAGAAATTCTTGAATCAATCGCTGGATTATTAAAATTAGAAAGTGGCAATATTTATTATTTTGATCCTGATAAAAATGATGAAAAAGTTGATTTAAGGAATAAATCACCACGTGAAATTCGCGAAATGGGTGTTAGATTATCTTTCGTTCCAGAAGATCGTTTAGGAATGGGATTAGTCGGTAATATGTCAATTATCGATAATATGTTACTTAGAAGTTTTAGAAAAGGTCATAACTTCTTTGTCAATCGTCATAATCCTCAAGAACTTGCCATTAAGACTATTCATGATTTAGATGTAAAAGCCGAAAATGAACATGAACAAATAAGAAAATTATCCGGCGGTAATGTTCAAAAATTATTAGTTGGTCGAGAAATTGCTTCTTCTCCAAAAGTATTAATGTGTGCTTACCCTGTAAGAGGACTTGATATTAACTCTTCTTATTTAATCTATAATTTATTAGATGAACAAAAAAGAAATGGTGCTTCAGTAATTTATGTTGGTGAAGACTTAGATGTTTTACTAGCTTTATGCGATAAGATTCTAGTTTTATGTCAAGGTAAGGTAAATGGACTTGTTAATGCAAGAACGACAACAAAAGAAAAAATAGGTTATTTAATGACTAACTTAGAAAAGGAGGCAAGATAATATGGCAGAAAAAAAAGAACCTTTATTCCATATTGTAAAAAGAACTGATTTAAATTTTAAAAAATTAGTTTTAATCAAAGCTTCCGCGATTATATTAGGATTTATCTTCTGTTGCTTATTTATGTTAATAATCGCTGGGGCTAATCCTCTTGAAGTTATCAGTCAACTATTCTTAGGTAACTTTGGTACACCAAAAAGAGTATGGAGAATGTTAAGAGAATTATCTTTACTCCTCCTTGTTGGCTTAAGTTTAATTCCAGCATTTAAAATGAAATATTGGAATCTAGGAGGCAATGGTCAAATCTTAATGTCTTGTTTAGGAGCCATTATTTGTATGTATTATATGGGCAATGCAGGTGTCCCTAATGCAGTGATTGTAATTTGCATGATTCTATCTTCTGTTGGATTAGGTATTATTTGGGCGGTTATTCCTGCGATATTCAAAGCTCATTTCAATACCAACGAATCACTATTTACTTTAATGTTAAATTATGTTGCCGCGGGTATAGTTTCTATTTTCTTATCAATCGCAGTTAAAAATGGATCACAAACTCTTCCTCAAATCCAAACAGGACATCTACCTACTATTGGTAATGAATATTTATTAACTATTATTGTCGCAGTTATCATGTTAATTGTTATGTTTATTTATTTAAAATATACTAAGCATGGTTATGAATTAAGCGTTGTTGGTGAATCTAAAAATACCGCGAGATATGTCGGTATCAACGTTAGAAAAGTTATTATTAGAACATTAATTCTTTCTGGAGCTATCTCTGGATTAGTTGGATTATTAATCGCAGGATCAATTGATTTTTCTATTAATACTAATTCTGCGAATAACTTAGGTTTTACTGCAATTATGTCTTCATACCTAGGTCAATTCAATCCATTCTATATGGTATTAACTTCATTCTTAATTACTTTTATGAATCGTGGTATGTCACAAGTTCAAACTTCATTTAATATCACTTCAACTGCAGGAAGTCAAATTGTCTTAGGTGTGATGTATTTTTTAATTATTTGTTTTGAATTCTTTGTTAATTATAAAATTATATTTAGAAAAAAGCATAAAGACAATGATGAAAATACAACTTCAATAAAAGAAGTAGAAGTATCCAAGGAGGCAAAATAATATGATATTCTTTAATACTATTTTACCTAGTGCGATCGCAATCGCAATTGTATTCTTATATGGTTGTTTAGGAGAAACAATCACTGAAAAAGCTGGTCATCTTAATTTAGGTATTCCTGGAATTATGTGTATGGGAACTCTTGGAGGATGTATTGGTATTTCCATTGTAATGAGTTTTTATACTACTAATCCAGAAAACGCATCATGGTTTTTAATAATTATATTCTCTCTTTTATTCAGTATTTTATTCTCTGCGTTTGGTGGTTTAATTTATGGTTTTATCACCGTTAGTTTAAAAGGTAATCAAAATGTTACAGGTTTAGCGTTAACTACTTTTGGCGCTGGTTTATGCGATTTCTTCTTATCAGACAGAGTTAATAAAACTAACTTCTCCTACGCATCAAAAGTATTTAATTATCATTTACCTTTTGGAGATTCATTAGGTGCATTTGGTAATATCTTTATCAATTACTCATTTGTTGCATTTATCGCAATTGGACTATCTATCGCCGCAAGTTTATTATTAAAAAAATCTCGTATAGGATTAAATCTTCGTGCAGTTGGTGAAAATCCTGCCACCGCGGATGCTGCAGGTATTCCTACTAGTAAATATAAATATGCCGCGATATTAATTGGTTCTTCAATCGCTGGAATCGGTGGTTTATTCTACGTTATGGGTTATGTTGGAGGCAGCTGGGAAAATTCTTCTACCATCCAAGCATTTGGTTGGTTAGCCCTAGCATTGGTCATCTTTAGTTGTTGGAAACCAGCCTTATCAATTGGAGGTTCTATTCTATTTGGACTATTATATGTTTTACCAACTTACATAACAGGTATATCAACTGTTGAAAAGAATATCATCTCTTTACTTCCATATGTTGTAACAATCATCGTTTTAATTGTTACAAGTATCATCGGTAAAAAATCAATTCAACCACCTTCAAGTTTAGGTCAATCATATTTTAGAGAAGATCGATAAGTTAAACCCTTGGTTAAAAAGCCAAGGGTTTTAAAATGCAAAATAAAAATCACTTTTTTATAAGTGATTTTTACAATTCTCTATATCTTTGGAAATGATATCCGCGAGAATATCAATTCCTTCCCCCGTTTTCGCAGATATTTTAAGTAATTTTGCATTTTTATTAATATTATGAATGTATTTTTCAACTTTATTAAAATCAAAATTAAAATAGTCAATTACATCAATTTTATTAATTAAAATTAAATCACATTTAGAAAACATTAAAGGGTATTTTAATGGTTTATCATCACCTTCTGGTATCGATAATATCATTACATTTTTATTCGCTCCTGTATCAAATTCTGCAGGACAAACTAAATTACCAATATTTTCTAATATTAATAAATCAATATTTGATAAATCTATGTTTTTAATCGCTCTAGAAGTCATATCCGCATCAATATGGCATAATCCCCCATTATTGATGTTAAGAGTATCAATTCCTGTATTTAAGGCAATTTTACTTGCGTCCATACTAGTTTTAATATCGACATTCATTAAAGCTATTTTGTATTTATTTTTTAAAGCATTGATCAATTTAGTTAAAGTAGTTGTTTTACCACTTCCAGGTGAAGACATAAAATTAATCATGTAAACACCATTATCTTTTAAATATTTTCTTAATTGTTCTGCCTCATAATCATTGGAAGCATAAACATTTTCATTTATTTCAATTACCTTTGTTTTCCCTTCCATATTATTTAGCCTTTCTTAAAATCACAATATAATCATGATTTAAATTTGCATAGAAAATCTTAGGATATCCTTGTAGCAATAATCCTCTTTGGTCATTATGATCATAGATGATAACATCTTGATAAAGGAATCCTACTTTTTGGCCAATTTTAGCCACATCTGAATGGAATTCAACATAAGGGATATTATCTTTAATATTGCGATAATCTTCAACGATTAAAGCTGCATAACCATTAATCTTAGTAACACGATATATTTCTTTTAATACATCTTCTAATCTAGAAAGATATTCATCATAAGTAAGATTATCAAAGATTCTTAAATCGTATTCGTATTTCTTTTTTCTTTTATGAATAGGTAAACTTAAAGAAGTTAATGTTAATTGAATATCATTATCATTAAGTTCTTTTAAACCTTCTAAGCAATCATTATTAAATATTTTATAATCTCCATTAACGAGTAAGTTTAATGAAGATTCAATATTTTTAGAAGCATATTCAAAGTATTTTTGATTGATTTCAAAGCCATAACAAAATCTATTATTTCTAATTCCTGAAATAATTGTTGTTCCTGAGCCCATCATTGGATCTAGGACTTTATCTTCTTCTTTAGAATAAATATTAATCAAACGATCAATAAGTTCTAATGGAATAATTTTCATTTCATCAAAATGTTGATTCTCCCTCATTGGAGGAATATCTTTATAAACACTTTTAGAATGTTTAGCCCATTCAGTCGCACTCATACCATTAAAGGTTAAATCTTTTTGTTCTTTAATCTTTTGGTAATCACGATTTTGTTTTTTTACTTTTTCCAAAATATACTCCTTTCTATGCAGTCATATTTAATACTTCTTCTTTGCCTTTTCCATCAATTAAAGTAATGGAAATAGGATTTAAAATTAATTCTTCTTCGTTGTATTCTTCGGAGAATTCATAAGAAATTTTTGCTTTAATATGAATCCAACATTTGTTTTTTAATTCAACACCTAAATTGTCACTAGCGATAAAGCCATATAATTGGACATCATTCGCGCAGCAATTCATAATCATTCTACCTGCGATAAATTGATTTTCTGGTAATTTATCAGTTAAAAATACCATCGCATCATATTCAACTTCTTTACCTTCATATCTTTCTTTATGATCAAAAGTATCAACGTAGAATGTTGGATAATCTTTTTCTTCAATTTTAATAAGTGGTGCTTCTACATCATATGGTAAAGGTTCTTCAAAAGCATCACTCGCTCTTAAAAGTTCATCAAAGATATAATATGCACATCTATTATTGATTAATTTTAATGCAGTTTGATATGGTTCAATTTGATCTTTTGAAGTTAATTTTGTAAAGCAAACAATTTGGCTTCTTGAAATCATATCATTAAACTTTTGTCTCATATTATTGAAATATACTCCAAATGTTGATGCATCAATAAATGAAACAACTTGGACAATTTCAATATTTCTTGGGAATTGTAATTTTGTAAGTTCCCACATACCATTCATTTCAATAACTACTCTATCTGGTTTAACTTTCTTAATTTCTTTATCAAGAACTTTATAATCAAAATCAGATTCATTTTCAAAATAAATAATTTCTGTATTTGTTTTCTTTAATAGTTCACTTGTATATTCAACTTCACCTTGTTCACAACAAACAAGTAAAGTTTTCATTAAATTGCCATCTTCAGGTTGATCATTATTTAAAGTATCAATAATGAATGTTGATTTACCTGAATCAAGCATACCATTTATAAAAAATACTGGAATTTTCTTCATAGACACCTACTTTTTAAATAATGAAGAAATCTTATCTTCATCAATATGAGAACCAATAACAACAATTCTACCTGTATAATCTGGTTCACCTAATCTAATTTCATAATCACCTGCGACTAAATCAAAATAATACCATTTATCATTGTCGCTAGCTTTTAAAATACCTTTTGAACGAAGAATAATACCATAAGGTGCTTCTTCATCGCATAATGCTTTTAAAATTGTTTCTAATTCGTTATGAGAGTACGCTCTAGGAGTTTCTTCTCCCCATGAAGTAAATACTTCATCCGCATCATGTCCGTGATGATGATGGTGGTGATGATGGCATGAGCAATTTGGATCATCGCACTCTTCTTCATCGTGATGGTGATGATGGTGTTCATGTTCTTCTTCATCTTCTTCACCATGGCAGCAACAGCATTCATGGTCATGGTGATGATGTTCATGTTCTTCATCTTCATCGTCGTCATCGTCATGATGGTGGTGATGGTGATGGCATTCACATTCTTCATCATCGCATTCTTCTTCATCGTGGTGGTGATGATGGTGTTCATGTTCATCCTCATCTTCTTCACCATGGCAGCAACAGCATTCATGGTGGTGATGATGTTCATGTTCTTCATCTTCATCGTCATCATCGTCGTGATGATGGTGGTGGTGATGGCATGAACAATTTGGATCATCGCATTCATCTTCGTCATCATCATGCATATGTTTTAATGTTTCTTTGATTAAATCATCTTTTAAAGAAATCTTTTCTTCTAAGAATGATAATAATTTATCACCATCTAAAGTAGAAATATCTGTTGTTAAGATATTTGCTTTATCATTAATTTCTTTAACTGCGTTAACTGCTTCAACTAATTTATCTTCAGAAATCTTATCTACTTTACCAATAACAACGCTATCGGCTGCAGAAACTTGATTGATAAAGAATTCACCAAAGTTTTTAATATACATTTTGGTTTTTCCTCCATCAACTACTGTTGCAAGGATATTAATTTTTAAATCTTCATCAACTTTTGCAACCGCGCCAATGATGTCAGAAAGTTTACCAACTCCAGATGGTTCAATAATAATTCTATCAGGATTATATTGAGCGATTAATTCTTTCATTGATTTAGAAAAATCACCAACTAATGAACAACAAATACATCCTGAATTAATTTCTTTAATATTAATTCCTGATTCTTTTAAGAATGTTCCATCGATGCCGATTTCACCGAATTCATTTTCTATTAAAACAACTTTTTCTTCCTTAAGTTTCTTTGATTCAAATAATTTTTTAATTAATGTGGTTTTACCTGCTCCTAAAAAGCCAGATATAATATCAATTTTTACCATAATAAAAACCTCCTATAAACTATATAATAGTTTAACACTTTTAAGGAGGTTTATACATTTATTTTTATTTTATTTTTATTTTATATTCTTGATGACATATTGGACAAGTTACATCGTGAAGTCCTTTTTTATTTGGAAGACGTATTTTTTTCTTACAAGAAGGACAAATAGACATAATTTTAGTATCATCACCATCAATTTTAATAGCTTTTTGTACTTTATATTTCTTAGGTTTTACATCTTTTACTTTAACCTTATTAGGCATATTTCTAATTTTACGAATTAAAGTATAAATAAGGAAATATAATAAGAATACTCCACCAATTGATAATGTATAAATATAAGTTGGAAAACCAATAAATAAACTAACAAAGCATAATATTCCACCTATAACTAAACTAATATAACTTGATATTAATACGTAATTAGGCTTTTTCATTAGTTTCATGTAATCATTTATATCCATTAAATTTCCTCCTTAAACTATATTAAATATACATTATTTCAGGTTAATTTCTAATTAATTTGTTTTAACATCATTAACCATTGAAGTAACTTTTGTTAAATAATTCTTATCAAAGTTAATTAAAGGTGTACCCTTATATTTCTTTTCTCCATCTAAGATTGGATAATAAGTAGTCATTGCATATGACCAAGCTTGGTCCGATGCATCTGAAGATGATTTTAAATCCACAATCTTATTATATGAAGAAGTTAATGTTGTACAATATCCTACAACTGAGGCATTGTTATAAGCCACTTCAGGATCTAAGAAATAATTGATAAATTTATATGCTAAATCAACATTTCTTGCATTCTTTGTTAAGACAAATGAATCCATAAAAGCAATTGTATTATCAGGGATATAAATATCATAATTTATATCATCAATACTTTTATTGCCATCTGCCATATCTTGATAGAACATATCTAAAAAATCACCAGTGTAAACAAAAGCGATATCTAAATCACCTTTTTGAATTTGCTTTTTTAATTCATCTGTTCCCCATTGATCAAAATTAGCCTTTATTAAATCTTTTTTTACTTCATCTAAGTAATTATCACCAATCTCATTTGGTGAATAACCAAGATGGAACATACTCGCTGCATAAGAATCTCTTGGAACATTATACATACCAGTTGTTGTGTCACTTGGTAATAAATCTTTATTAAAGAATGCATCCCAAGAATAAGTCTCTAATGCTTCTTTAACACCTTCTTTTTGTTTGTTATACATTAAGCCAAATGTACCCCAAAAATAAGGAATTTGATAGTCGTAATAATCGTTAAAATCATAGGTAGAAGAATATTCTTTTTCAATACCTTGAACTCCAGGAAGGAAATTATCTTGATTAAAATTACTTAATTTAGATGTATCTATTTTTTGAAGTAAATCATTTTCATACATCTTTTTAACCATGTAATCACTTGGAACAACTAAATCATAAACAGTCGTTCCACCTTTAACTTTTGAATAGAATAATTCATTGCTATCGGCAATAGAAATACTTACTTCACAGTTATATTCTTCTTCAAAAGCTTGAACCATTTCATCGTTAATATATTCACCCCAGTTAAGGATTAATAATTTATCTTTATTTGAACAGCTAGTATTAATAAAAGATGAACATATTAATGCCACTAGCAACATCATCTTACTTCTTTTCATCTTTTTTTCTTCCTTTTATAACATTCATCAAAACTACGCAAAGCATTGATACAATTGTAAATAATGATGAGAAAGCATATACCGCAGGAGTTAGACTCTTTCTTCCAATTGAAGAATAAATCCAAATTGATAAAGTATCAAATCCATTTCCGGTTGTATAATATGAAACAACGAAATCATCAAAGCTCATTGTAAAGGCTAATATCATGCCAGAGAATATACCTGCCTTAATCGCAGGAATAATGACTTTTACTAAAGATTTAAATGGTTTTAAACCTAAATCTAAAGAAGCATCAAACATATTACCATCTATTTCTTTAATCTTTGGTAATACAGATAAAACAATATAAGGCAATGTAAAATATACATGTGCGATTAATAAAGTTTTCCAACCAAAGAAATATGGCCATATTTTAACAAATATTGAAAATACTAACATAAGTCCAATACCTGTAACAATATCCGCGTTTAATAAAGGGATATTATTTAATAATAATAAGAAACGTTTAGATTTCTTACCTAGTGAGAAAATACCAACCGCGATTAAAGTACCTAAAACAGTAGAAATCGCAGTTGCAATAATAGAAATTACAAATGTATTAACAATTGAATTCCATAATGCACGAGAAGAAATAATTTTACCATACCATTCAAAGGTAAAACCTGTAAATGTTGATACATTACTTGATTTGTTAAATGATTGAATTAATATAACTACAATAGAAGCATATAAGACAATTATCGTAAGTATGACAATAATCTTGGAAAGAATATCCCATACTTTAGAAGCAATTTTATGATCTTTATAGCCATAATCTTCAATTTTCGCTACTTCGTATTCCATTAGATTAATGTCTCTCCTTCCTTGTCAACTACATTAACAATACATATTGCGCCTAAAATTAATACTAAGATGACAATACTTAGTAATGCGCCTGCATTGTAGTTCATATTTCTAAATAATTGGTCGATAACATTACCAATTAAAACAATATTTCCTTGTCCAAGGATTTCAGGAATCGCAAATCCTGACATACATGGTAAAAATACCATAATCGATCCTGTAATAATACCTTTAAAAGATAAAGGGAAAATAACTTTCCAAAACTTTTTCATCTTGGTTAAACCTAAATCTAAAGCAGCTTCTTCCAATTGGGGATCGAGTTTTTCTAATGCGGTATAGATTGTTAAAATCATAAATGGTAAATAAGTCGCGACTAAACCAATAATAACTGCGATAGGAGTACCCGCGAGATCTGGTCCTACGACATTAAGTCCCCATGAATTTAAAATAGATATTACAATATTATGAGGTTCCATAATGTTTTTTAAAGCATTAATTCTTAAAAGAATATTGCTCCACATTGGAAGAATTAATAAAGTAACAATTAAAAACTTATTTTTAAAATGTGAACGATATATTTTATAAGCGACTATATAGCCAATTGCCGCGCATAAGAAAGTCGTAATAAAAGCATACATTAATGAATTACCAAAACTAATTAATGTAGATCTACTAGCTAAAATTGAAAAGTTGTTAAAAGTAAAACTTGATCCTACAATATCAACACCTTCACAATCAATAAATGAAAGTATAAGCATGATAAAGATAGGAAGAATGGCAAGAATAAATAACCATACATAATATGGAATGCCAAATTTCTTAAAATATCTATTCATGGGTTTCTACCTTCATTAAAGATATTTCATATGGGTCTACTTTTAAGCCAATTTCATCGCCGACTTTAACTTCTTCATAATCGTGAATAACGATTTCATCGCCGTTATAATCGACGCATATTTCATAAAATACGCCTTTAAAAACAACTGATGTAACTTTAGCTTTAAGATATGCTTTATCTAAAGGAACTACATCAAAGTCTTCTGGACGGATAACAATATCAATTGTTTCTCCATCTTTAAAAGAATATCCAACACAAGGAATTTCAATGTTATAGAAAGAAATAGTATCTTTTTTAACATATTTTCCTCTGAAGATATTTGATTCACCAATAAAGTTCGCGACGAATCTATTTTTTGGTTCATTGTATATTTCTTTTGGAGTGCCAAGTTGTTGAATTACTCCTCCATTCATGACTACAATTCGATCAGACATTGTCATCGCTTCTTCTTGATCATGAGTGACAAATACGAAAGTAATTCCTAATTTTCTTTGCATTTCTTTTAATTCATAATGCATTGCTTGACGCAATTTTAAATCTAACGCAGATAAAGGTTCATCAAGTAAAAGAATTGTTGGTTTATTAACAATCGCACGTGCGATACCAACTCTTTGTTGTTGTCCACCAGAAAGTTGAGTAATCTTTCTTTTTTCATAACCTTTTAAATTAACAAGTTCTAAAGCTTTATAAGCATCTTCATAGATTCTCTTTTTGATAGCTTTATTCATTTCAAAACGATTTGGTTTTCTATTAGATTCTTTTTTTCTTGCCTTTAATACATCTTGTTCAATGTTTTCTTTGCCATATAAAGCAAGTTTTCTCTCATAACTAGAATTGACAAGTCCAAAAGCAATATTATCTATAACATTTAAATGAGGAAATAATGCATACTTTTGGAAGACTGTATTAACAGGTCTAGCATAAGAAGGTATTTGATTAATTATTTTGTTGTTCAAAATAATATTTCCTGAATCTGGTGTTTCAAATCCTCCAATCATTCTTAGAGTTGTTGTTTTACCACATCCAGAAGGTCCAAGAAGAGTTAAAAACTCATTCTCGTAAATTTGTAAATTCAAATGATCTACAATAACTTCATCATCGTAACTTTTTACGATATCTTGAAGTTCGATAATAACTTTTTTATCCACCCTACGTAATCCGTTTTACGTTAATAAATACCTTTCTAATTTTTATTAACAAAATGATTATATATTTTATCATATAAAATACAATTATTTTTTTATAAAATTTTCAAAAAAATTTCCATAAAAAAATTGGCTAGAAATTCACTAACCAATTCATATATTTTTAGACGTTCAATAATTTAAAAAATCTTCCAAGAATTAACTTTTTTATAATCTAAAGTATATAGGGTAATAACACCATTTTCATAAACCATAAATTCTTTTCCAATATTATCTTTTGGAATTGAAGTTGATCCTGGATTTATAAAATAGACACCATTTTCTTCTTCGCATAAACTAACATGTGTATGGCCAGATAAAACAATATCACCTTTTTTAAATTTAGGATTCTTTCTATCTAGATGATGTCCATGTTCTAAGAAGAAATTATGTCCATCTATCACTAAATGTTTTGTTTTATAAATATGGAAATCTAAGACCATTTGATCGACTTCCGCTTCACAATTACCTCTTACCATAATAATTTTATCTTTTAATGGATTAACCATTTTTATTACTTCTTTTGGTGCATATCCATTAGGTAAATCATTTCTAGGACCATGATATAATAAATCCCCAAGCATTAAAATTTTATCACACTTTTCTTGATTAAAGAAATCTAAGACCTTTTTCATTGATGTCGCATCGCCATGCACATCAGAACAAATTAAATATTTAGCCATATTGTTACCTTCTTTCTTCTTTATTTTAAATTAAAACAAATTAAAAAACTATCGATATCGATAGTTTTTGTCTTTATTACTTTTTCCAAATACCTTCTGGATATTCGCCTTTATCCATTAAAGAAGCTAAAGAAGCAACTACATCTTCTTTATCTGCTTTATATGTAATTCCATACCATACTGAAGTAGTAGGTAAGACTTTTACACTTACTTCACCACGTGAGATTAAATCAGAGACAACAGTTGGAATTAAATATTCACATTTGTCTAAAGAATTCTTATTTGCTTCCATAAATGGAACAAAATCTCTTACTAAATAATCCATAATATCTTTAGTGAAGCAGAACATATTCATACTGACTAATGTAGATTCAGGAATGATTGAAGTTTCATCTTTATCAAGTGGAGTTGCATTAATTTTACCATCAACTTTTTCAATCTTTGATTCAACTAAATATTTTAATTTATTTTCTTCATCAAAATATAATACGCCTCTTTTAACTGAACCATTTTCTGTCATTGTATTTGATACTTTATAAGCAACATTTGCATAGACATTCTTTGATCCTTCTTTTAATGATTTTAAATAATCTGCCGCGACTTTAAATGCATCGCTACCATAATAATCATCTGCGTTAATGATAATAAATTTATCACTTACTACATCTTTGGCCGCTAAAATAGCTTGAGCGGTTCCTAAAGGTTTTATTCTATCGCTTGGTAAAGAATATCCTTCTGGAATTAAAGATAATTTTTGGAATACATAATGTGTTTCAATCTTATCTTCTACTCTTTTACCAATTGTATCTTTAAAAATTTCATAATTTTCTTCTTTAATAATAAAGATAACTTTATCAAATCCTGCTTTCTTTGCATCGTAGATTGAATAATCAATAATAAAATTGCCGTATTTGTCAATTGGTTCGATTTGTTTAAGTCCGCCGAATCTTGAACCCATACCTGCTGCTAAAATAACTAAATCCATAATTTCACCATAAAACTATATAGTTTTATACCTTTCTTGGATATTCTATTACAAATTATATCCCTTGTCAATTTAACTAAGAATTACTCATTTTAAATTAATCTTTATTTTTGAATAATCGTAATATAACTTATTTAATCGTAATAAATTAGGTTTATATATTAATGCACCAAAATGTATATATGATTTATTGATAGAATCATTTTTAATAAATGCATATAAATCATCATAAGAAAATAATCTGTTTTCATTAACAAAATAGATAAATGAATTATCTTTATCCATTTTATAAAAATGTAATAATATCTTTTTTAAATTATCTTCTTTATTTAATTCTTTATTCGCAAGAAGAATATATTCTTCATATTCTTTTAACAATTCTTTTTTTGATAATTCTATTTTTTCATCGATCTT
>CAVFKD010000016.1:0-36219 GCA_963623095.1 bacterium
AGACCAAAGTTCAATCTTTGGTCTTTTCTTTTGCATTATAAAAGCCTAGTTTTTACGTTAAACTAGGCTTGTTTTTAATATTTGTTTATATACTAATCTCTATATAAATCGTAGATTAATGAAACAGGTTCACCATCTTCAATATTTTCAATAACACGTGCAATCATAGGTGCTAAAGAAAGAACATGAACACGTGGATCTTTCATTCTTTCAGGAAGAGGGATTGAGTTAGTTGTTACAATTTCATCAAATGTACCATCTAATAATCTATCTGCCGCAGGACCTGAGAAGACACCATGTGAGCAAACAATTCTAACAGATTTTGCACCATGTGCTTTTAATTGAGTTGCGCCAGCATGTGCGCTTCCTGCAGTATCAATCATATCATCGATCATTAAGCAATCTTTGCCTTCAACATCACCAATGATATTCATAACTTCTGCAACATTTGGTTTTGTTCTACGTTTATCAATAATCGCTAAAGGAAGATTTAATTTTTCCGCAACCTTTCTAGCTCTATTAACTCCACCATGGTCTGGTGAAACAATAACTGTGTTTTCTGTTACTTTATCTTTGAAGTAATTAGAAATTAATGGTGCCGCGGATAATTCATCTACTAAGCAAGAGAAGAATCCTTGAATTTGTGCTGCATGTAATTCAACAGTGATAACTCTATCAACTCCGGCAGTTTTTAATAAATCTGCGACTAATCTAGATGTAATTGGTTGTCTAGGTTTAGATTTTCTATCTTGTCTAGCATAACCAAAGTAAGGGATTACGACATTAATCTTATGCGCAGATGCTCTTTTAAGTGCATCAACGAAAATTAAGATTTCAAATAAATGTTCTGTAACTGGTGTACAAGTTGATTGAACAATATATACATCCTTTTCTCTTACAGATTCTTTAGGTTCACAAATGATTTCACCATCTGCAAAGTGATTAACCATTACTTCTGATACTTCCATATCCAATAACTTTGCGATTTCATCAGTTAATTCCTTGTTCGCAGTTAATGAGAATAGTACCGTTTTGTTTTTATTTAACATAGTTTCTCCTTTAACGATAAATAATTATCATATTTATTATAATGTCAATTTATAAACAATTCATTATAAAACGCTAAAAAAGCGCATTCTTTTTCAAATATTTATTACATTTCTAATAGGTCTTCAATTTTACAATCTAAAGCTAAAGCCAAACAATATAGTGTTGAAGCATTTGCTTTATTAATATCTTTGTTACGTTGTTCATACATTTGAATAGATCTTAATGAAGTATTAGATTTAATAGATAATTCTTTTTGAGAATATCCTTTCTTCTTTCTTAATCTTTTTAAATTTGTATCATTGAAGTGTTTATTCATTAATTCATCCATAATTGATACAAATTTATTCATGTTTACCGACCATTCTTTAGCTAGATGCTCATACAAAGTACAATAGAATCCTAGACCAAAATCATTATATAACTTACCTTTACCAAAAGTTGGTTTATCAATAATTTCTTGTGATCCGTGATAAATGATAATTTTATTTTCCATAGTTATACCTCCTATATAACTATAGTGATACAAATTCAAATATCAAAAATAAAAGACCCTTTTAAAGAGTCTTTGTTAGATATACGTTATATCCTAATTTTTTCAATTCATCTTCAATATGTTCAAGTTTTTTATAATCATGGCTTAAAGAATAAACACATGAACCAGAACCTGTCATTAAAGTAAGAGGTAATTTAGAATCGACTAAAAGATTTTTAACCTTTTCTACTTCTTTAGATAATTCGAATGCAGGATCTTCTAAATCATTACCCATATTGCATTCAATCTTTTCAAAATCATCATGAGCTAAACCTTCGATTAATTCATCAATATCGAATTCTTTTTTAAAGTTGCATTCATCATATTTTTGATATACATCTTTAGTTGATAAACCAACATTAGGTTTTAATAATAAGCAATAGAATGGTTTCTTTACTTTAATTTTTTCAATCTTTTCACCTTTAGAAGTAACTCTTGCAGGTGTACCTTTTAAACAAAGTGGTACATCTGAACCAATCTTCGCACCTAAAGAACATAATTCATCCATAGATAGATGTAATTTAAATAGTTTATTTAAACCAAGTAATACAGTCGCACCATCAGATGAACCTCCACCTAATCCTGCGCACATTGGTATTTCTTTATGAATATGAATTCTAACCTTCTTATCAATATTGTATGTTTCTTTAACTAATTTTAATGTTTTATAAACGATATTTGATTCATCTGTTGGTAAAGATTTATCATCACATGTGATAATAGAATCATAATTTTGAGGTAATAATTCCATTTCAATTCTATCATGTAATTCGATTGGTAATGTTACCATATCAACATAGTGGTAACCATCATTTTCATCTTTGCCAGTTATTTTTAAAGCAACATTTATTTTTGCGTAAGCTTTGAGCATCAACATAAATAAAATCTTCCTCCGTATTTATTAACTACAATTGAATATTGTATATTATTTTTAATATTTCTTCTATAAATAGATTATTTATTGTAATAAATAACTTTTGTTAATTCTAAATAATCTTTTAATGTAAGACTTTCTGGTCTTCTTAATGTATCAATATTAGCTTTAGATAATACTTCTATTGCCTTATCTTTAGATTTAAAGTAAGTAGTTAAATTATTTAATATAGTCTTTCTTCTTTGAACAAAGCTAGCTTTTACTAATTTAACAAATTCTTTATTAAATAAAGCATCATCATTAACCTTATTAGTGAATTCTATTTTTAAAATAATAGAATCAACATTAGGCATTGGTATATAACATTTATAAGATACTTTTCTTACAACAGATAATTTACCAACATAATCAATAAAGATATTAATTGGTGAATAATCTTTAGATTTTTCTTTTACATTTAATCGATCATATACTTCTTTTTGAACCATGAATTCAAATGTTTCAATATCTAATGAAGAAGTAATAATCTTTTCAATAATTGGAGTAGTGACATTATAAGGAACATTAGAAATAAATTTTAATTTTTTTCCTTCATATTTACCTAAATTAACTTTCAAGAAATCTTCATTATAAAGAGTGAAATTAGTATAGTTTTTAAATTCATTATTTAAATGAGATACCATATCTTTATCTATTTCATAGGCATCTAAATCATAATTTCTAATTAATAGTTCTTGAGTTAAAGCTCCAAGTCCTGGACCTATTTCAATTACTTTTTCATCTTTAACATTTAAAGCATCAACAGAATCCATCACAACATCGTAATCAGTTAAGAAATTTTGTGAGAAATGTTTCTTTGGAGTAAGCATTAACTCTGTCATCTTTGTTACTACATATTCTTTACTTGCAATTACCATTATTAATACCTCCAATAAACTTTCTTAATTCTTCTTTATCAATGTTTAATACACTTAATCTTTTCATTAATGTTTTAGATGAACCAAAACCTAAATTATAATGTTCATATACTTTATTTCTCAAATAAGAAGAATTATCTTTTCCACATAAACCTAATTCATACATATCCGCGATTGTATAATCATATTTGATATCATTAGTTTTAGAATAACATTTCGCATCTTTTAACGCTCTTATTATTTCTTCAATTTGAGTTTCTGCCACACCTAATTTCTTACCATTACTAGCTTTTGATCTATCAACATAAGCTTGATAAGCATTAGGTACAACACTAGTTACTTTTTCTCTTATTCTAAGTCCTGGATAATCAGGATCAGTTAAAATAATTACTTTATAAGTATGAGATAATTCCTCAATATATTTAAGTGTTTCACGTGGAATATCTGACCCATTTGTTGAGACTAAAATCGCATCTGTGAGTTTACTTAAAACGTCAATATCTGTCTTACCTTCGACAACAATTACTACTTTTTCATTCATATTAATCAATCCTAAATAATCTTTTTCCATTATTATACGTAGTATATTCTATTTCACGTGAAACAATACCCCTCAATTCACTGATTTTGTCAAGTATTATTTTCAAATAATATGGATAGTTAATTTCTCCCCTGTGAGGAACTGGAGGAAGATATGGAGAATCAGTTTCTATAACTAAATTTTCTAATGGTACTTCTTTTGCAACTTCCTTTGGAGTAATAGAGTTTTTATAAGTAACTGGTCCATCAACACCAATATAAAAACCCATCTTAACATATTCTTTCATAAGTTCTACACTTCCAGAAAAGCAATGTAAAACACAACCATATAATGGCTTATATTTTCTTAATATATCAAATGTATCTCCATCCGCATCACGGGCATGAACAATAATTGGTAAATGTAATTCATTCGCAAGGTTTATTTGTTCAATGAAATATTCTTTTTGTTTAGATATAGTTACTTCATCTTTAATCCAATGTTTATCTAAACCTATTTCACCAATAGCTTTTATTTTATTTGAAGAAGAAACTAACTTTCTTAATTCTTCAATACCTTGTTTTAATTCGATAGAATCTATTTCTTCAGGATGAATACCTACCGCGGCATATATTTCTTGATACTTAGAAGCAAGATAAACTGCTTTTTTAGAATTTTCTATATTATCTCCTGGAATCATCATTAAAGTAACTCCTTGATTAATACAAGCAGTAATTACTTCATCTTTATTTTCATATTTATCATCGTATAAATGGCAATGAGTATCAAATATCATATTATTTACCTACACAGAAACGTGAGAATATTTCTTCAGTTAGATCTACTTTAACTTCTTCACCTAAGATTTCTTTTAAAGCATCATAGCTTGATTTAATAGAAGTAGAGATTAAATCTAAAGATATACCCATTAATGCTTCTTGTTTTGCGCTCATTAAATTATCTTTAGCTTTGTTTAATAATCCAATATCTCTTGAAGATGTTAAACTTGGGCTTAAAGCATTCATTTTATCTAATGAATATAATTTACTTAAAGCATCAATTAAAGCTTTAATATCATGATTTATACAAGAAATATATATTTCATTATCATTAGATGTATGTTGTTTTAAATCGTCTTTATTATAGACAATAAGTCTTTTCTTATCTTTGGTATATTCTAATATTTCATTATCTTCAGGAGTGATATTACCTTTTTCTAATACAACAATAACTAAATCAGCGTTAGAAATTGTTTCTTTTGATTTATTAATACCAATTTGTTCTACAACATCATCAGAATCTCTTATACCCGCGGTATCAAGAAGATTAACGATTAATCCGTTTAGATTAATTTGTCCTTCAACTATATCTCTAGTAGTTCCAGGAATGTTTGTAACAATAGCTTTATCTTTACCTAATAGTTCATTTAATAAAGATGATTTACCAACATTAGGTCTACCAACTAATGCAACATTAATACCTTCAACAATAAGTTTAGATTTCTCACCTTTAGAGATTAAAGAATCTAAAGTAGATATAAGTTCATCCATTTCATTAATAATTTTATCATTAGTTACTTCTTCAATATCTTGATATTCAGGATAATCAATATTAACTTCGATATTTGATAAGATATCCGCGAGTTTTGTTTTAATTGGATCTAATAAAGAAGAAGTTTCTCCACCTAGAGAATATAAAGATAATGTTTTTGCTTCTTTAGTTTCTGCGTTAATCAATGAATTAACTGCTTCCGCTTGAACTAGATCTATTCTTCCATTATAAAAAGCACGAGAAGTGAATTCTCCTCTTTCTGCGACTCTTGCCCCTTTAGATATAATTAAAGAGATTATTTCATTCGCGATTAACATTGAACCATGGCAAGATATTTCAATAACATCTTCACCTGTAAATGATTTAGGTCCTTTAAAATATGTTAACATTACTTCATCAATAATTTCTTCATTGTCTTTAATATGTCCATAATAAACATAATTAGGTTTTTCTATTTTTCTAGAGAAGATACTATTACCAATATCTAAAGTACGCTCTCCACTTATTCTTATAACTGCGATTGCCCCTTTTAAAGGTGGGGTAATTAATGAAACAATACAATCAAACATTCTTTTTACCTCTCTTATTAATTATATATTAATTAATACAAATATAACAAAACAAATAATTAAATTGATATTTTATATTTATTACAAAAGAAAAAGGAAGAAATTAATCTTCCTTTGGTTCTTCAACTTTTTCAACGTAGATAATTTGAATTTGTCTTTCTTTACCAACACCTGTTGATTCAGTTCTAATATTTGGCATATTAGTTAAAGCGTTATGGATAGCTCTTCTTTCATCTGAAGGCATAGGATCAAGAGTGACATTTGTATGAGTCTTTTGAACTTCATGTGCAAGTCTACGTGCCATCTTAGTTAAACGATCATATTTATCATCTTTGTAACCATTGATATCAAGTAAAACTCTATATCTATGTTTGAAATGATTTGAAATCGCGATTCTTGTTAATTCATTTAATGATTGAAGTGTTGTACCATTTTTACCAATTAAGATTGGGTTGTGGTCTGAATCAATTTTTAAACGAATAATATCATCTTTAATTGATGGAGTTACTTTAGCTTCAACTCCTAATGCTTCTAAAGCATCTTTTAAATAGTTTTGTGAATATTCAATAACATCAACAATTGTAAATACTTCAATTTCAACATTATTTTCTTCTTCAACAACTACTTCATATGCTAAATCAGCTTTGTCGACATATTCTTCTTTGGAAGCAATTTCTAATGCTTCTTCTAAGTTACTACCTTTATATCTCATAATGCACCTTCCTATTTCTTCTTTTTATGATCTTTACCGTATTTGTGTTTTAACATCATTCTTTCGTTAATCTTATGTGTTAAGAAGCTTTGTCCTAATGAAATTAACGCAGTAATGAACCAGTAAATACACATTGCAATAGGTAATGATAAACCCATAAATATAACCATGAAAATCATGATGTAGTTCATCCATTTCATAGTTTTCATTGATTGTTCTTGAGCAGGATTCTTATTTAATTTAGGAGTATTTGCATCTCTTTTCTTTTGTAACCATTGAGGTATCTTCATAGATAAGAATTGAGATACCGCCATTAATAAGAATACAATCCAAGCAACCCACCATGGACCTGACCAGTTCATTAAACCAGTTGATGTTGTAGTAGCGAGTGATAATCCAAAGATTGTACCGCTCATTAAGACTGATGAACCTTGCATAGCAGCCCAAACTGCAATGAAGATAGGGAATTGGAAGATTAAAATAATAAACATTCCAAATGGATTAATCTTATATTTCTTATATAAAGCCATTTGTTCTTGAGCGAACTTTTGCTTTTCATATTGGTTAGTTTGGCTATTTGGATATTTAGCTTGAATCTTTTGAAGTTCAGGTTGAATCATACTCATTCTACCTTGAGCCATTGTTTGTTTAAATGTTAATGCCATTAAGATGCCTCTTACAATTAAAGTAACAATGAAAATAGCGAGTAATGCACCAAATCCACCTAAAGCAGTGAATGCAGTTGTTAATGTGTATAATAACCATGAGATTGGATATACAAGTAAACCTTCAATTACACCAAGGCTCCAAGCATCTCCCCAGCTCTTACCTTCGACTACTACGCCGTTATAAGATTGAGTTACTGGTGAAATACATGTTGTTTTAGAATTAACTAATGTATTGAAAGTTGATTTATATAATGAGATGTAGTTAGCATCTGGAGCATATTCAACTCCTTTTTCATTTCTAAAGCTTTCAACCCATTTATCATAGTTGTACCAAAGTTCTTGTGTTCCATCATATGTTTCAGCACCTGCGAATAATGCAACGCCACGAGCATATGAATGAGTATATAATTCTAAGTTTTCATTATATGGAGCAGTTGATGCATAATATTTGTCTAATTCAGTTGCATAACTTTCGATTTTATCTTCCATATAAGTGTAGAATTCTTCAGTTGGAACTAACATTCCTTGACTTTTTGCACTTGTGTAGATTTCTTGGGTTTTTGCATAGTCTTTATATTTCTTTTCTGAACCATCTTCATTTTTTGCGTTTTCTGCGGAATACATCATTTGAGTTTTATCGTTAACGCTACAGAATGATTTTGTACATGAAGTTAAAGCACTAGCCATTACCACGAAAATACCAATGAATAATAAGGCTTTTTTAAATTTCATTTTCGATCCTCCGATTTATTTTATTGATTAAAATTGATAACTCATTTAAATTGGTCGCATAATCATTACCAAGATATGGTTTCTTGACAATTATACAATAATCGATATTCTTATCAAAATTAATTACATCTTTCGCCATCATACGGATTTGTCTTCTAATCTTATTTCTAACAACTGCGTTGCCTAGTTTCTTAGAAGCAGAGATTCCAATTCTAGCGTGGTCTATTTCGTTTACCTTGTAGTAGCAAACAAAGCATCTGTTACTCAAAGTTTTATTTTCATGGATGACTTTTTGGAAATCTTGATGTGTTTTAACACGATATTTAATTTTCATAATTCATCCTCTTTCTTGATTTTAAAAAAACCGCTACTGAATATAGTAACGGTTTTAGCTTTACTTATGCAGTAAGTTGTTTTCTACCTTTTGAACGGCGTCTTGCTAATACTTTTCTACCGTTAGGTGTTGCCATTCTAGCACGGAAACCACAAGTGTTCTTATGTTTTCTTTTACTAGGTTGATATGTTCTTTTCATTTTTATAACCTCCGTTTACGTTCTATACGCGATAAAATTATATATATTATTTATATAATAAGTCAACAAAAGAATGTTTTTTTTAATAAAAAAATCAAACTTATTACATTTTCTTGCTAAAGAGCTGATTTTATCCACTTTTTCCACAGGTGTAAATTTTTCCCACATATGTGGATGGACTTTTCCACATGTGGAAATTGTGGAAAACTCTATTTTAATAATCTTATATAATAAATATATAAAGCAAATGTGGAAAACTAAAAATTATTATTTTTTATATATCACTTTTACACATTATATGATAACATTTTACACGATACGAAGGGAGTTACTTATGAGCGTAACATTATCTAATCAAGATAAAATTTGGAAAAATGTTCTTGATCGTGCTAAACAAGTATTTGATCGTCATACTTTCGATATGTTTTTCGCAAGTACCAAAATTGCTTCTATCGTAAATGATGTAATTTCAGTTTATACAGATACTGAATTATCCAAACAAGTCCTTAATAGTGACAATAAAACCGTTGAAAAATTAAAAAGCATTGTAAATGAAGTAACAGAAACAAATTATCAATTAAAATTTATTTTAAAAGATGATAGTATTCCTGATTCTAAACAAGAAGAAGTACAAAAACATTTATTCTTTCAACAATGCAATTTAAATCCAAAATATAGTTTAGATAACTATGTTGTTGGTAGTTCTAATAAAGAAGCTGTTCAAGCTGCTTTAATGATTGGTGCTACTCCTGGAGAAACTTTCAACCCATTATTCATTTATTCTAAATCTGGTTTAGGAAAAACTCACTTATTACATGCGATTGGTAATTACATCAAGGATAAAAAGCCTTTTTACAAGGTTTTATATATTACGACAGATGCTTTTATCGATGAATTTATCAAATATTGCAAAGGTGATCAACAAAACGAATCTTTAAAAGATTTCATGAGATCAGTCGATGTTTTATTAGTCGATGATATTCAACAATTAAAAACAAAAGAAAAGACACAAGAAATGTTCTTTAATGTCTTTAATTTACTAGTAAACAATGGAAAACAAATTGTTTTAACATCCGATTGTTCTCCAAGCGAATTAAAAGGTCTAGAAGAACGTTTAGTATCTCGTTTTAGTATGGGATTAATCGTCAATATTAAAAATCCAGATATTGATACATGTATTGAGATTTTAAAGACAAAAATCGCTGCGAATAACCTCAATATTAACAATTTTGAATATGATGGTTTAATTTATCTCGCAGAAACTTTCTCAAAGAACATAAGAGAACTAGAAGGTGCATTAAACAGAGTTATTTTTAAAACTATCGCGAATAAATATACTGATAAAATCGATGTTGAAACCATCAAAGAATCAGTTGAAGGACTCGCAAGTGTTAAATCAAAAGAAAATACTCTTTCAGAAGCAAGAATTATTGAAGCAGTCGGTGATTATTACAATTTAACCGAAGAACAAATCAAATCTAAGATTAGAACTTCACAAATTGCTCTTGCAAGACACATTTCTATCTATCTTTGTAGAGATATGTTAAATACACCATTAACTCAACTTGGTAAAATATTTGGTGGTAGAGATCATACAACCATCATGTCTAGTGTAGAAAAAGTGGAAAAAATGTTGAAAACTGACCCAGATTTAAAGCTTGCATTAGACGCGATAAAAAAGACTTTAAAATAATAAACAAAATACGTAGTATTTTATATACCAATATGATACAATAATTTTAGCAACAATTTATGACTTTTCCACATTATCAACAGTCCTTATTATTATTGCTATATATATTAGAAGGAGAAAATAAATATGAGACTTACAGTCAACAGAGCAAGCTTCTTAAAAGCATTGACAATCGTTAATGTTGCAATCGGAGCTAAATCTCCTACTCCAGCATTCTTAAATTTTAAATTAACAATGTCTGAAGATGGATTAGAAATTTTAGGTAGTGACAATGATTTAACTATCGTAAATGTTTTACCTATCCAAGATGGAGATAAAACATTAATTGAAAACTATACTGAAGGTTCAATTTTAATCACTGCAAAATTATTACTTGAATTAATTCGTCAATTAAGTGAAGAAAAAGTTACATTAGAAACTATCGATGATGTAATGGTAAATATTTTTGATAATAAATCTAACTTCAAATTAAACGCGATGAGAAGCGAAGAATATCCTGATTTAGATTTAGCTACAATCGGAGAAGAAATCTCTTTTAAGATTGAAGATTTTAAAAAGATTATTTCACAAACTGCTTTTGCAGCTTCAGTAAAAGAAACTAGACCTATTTTAACTGCGATTAACGCAAAGTCAGATGGAGAAGTCGCGGAATTCGTCGCAACAGACTCTTATAGACTTGCGAAAAAGACATGTTCCTTATCATTACACCCATTTGAAGCAAATATTCCTGTAAAGACTTTAAATGAAGTTTCTAAGCTATTAGAAGGTGAAGACGTTACTTTATATATTTCTAACAATAAAGTTATCTTTGCATTCGCTAGTACAAAAGTATATTCAAAATTAATCATGGGTGATTTCCCTAAAACAAGCAGAATGATTCCTGCAAGTTACCCATATGTTTTAAAAGTTAACGCAAATGAATTTATCAATGCAATGCAACGTGTATCTATTCTTGCAGTTGATAGAGATAAAGTTGTAAAACTCTCTTTAGATGATAACAAGGTAGAAATTATTTCTAAAAATGAACAAATCGGTTCTGCTAATGAACAAATTCAATTATTTGAATATCAAGGTGGAAGATTTGATATCTCATTTGATGTCAACTATGTTGTAGATGCAATTAAAGCAACTCAAAGTGAAGATGTTATTATTTCCTTTGCTGGAGAAATGTCTGCATTCAGAGTTACAACTGAATCTGATCCTACAATCAGCCAAATTATCACTCCTGTAAGATCATATTATTAGGATAAAATACTCTTAAATGAGCTTAAACCTGGATTCTGTCCAGGTTTTTTTGATTTTGTAAAAAAAATAACTATTTATATTATATATAAATATGTTATAATCTTAGAGTGATATATTGAAAATCACAAAGAATGGTGATACTTATGAAAAAAATAGTAATTAAAACTGAATTCATCACTTTAGGACAATTTCTTAAAGTTGCTGATATCATCCAAAGCGGTGGTGAAGCTAAAATGTTTCTTGCATCAAATGAAGTTTATATCAATGGTGAACTTGATGTAAGACGTGGAAGAAAACTTAGAGAAAATGATGTTATTAAAGTTGATGGAGAAGAATTTGTGATCTCAAAATGATAATCAATAATTTATCTTTAGTTAATTTTAGAAATTATCAATCTTTAGATATTAACTTTCAAAAAGGTATTAATATCCTTGTAGGAAATAATGGTGTTGGTAAAACAAATATTGTTGAAGCGATTAATTATTTAACTCTTGGTAAATCATTTAAAACAAACAATGATGAAGAATTAATAAAATTTGATGAAGAATATTTAAAAATAAATTTAGAATTCGTTAGTAAATCTAAAAAGACTATTCAATGTGTAATTTCTAAAAATTCTAAAAAGATTATCTATAACGATTACGAAATTAAAAAACTATCTGAACTAAATGGAAAACTAATAAGCGTTCTATTTACTCCAATAGATGTTAACTTATTTAAAGACTCACCAGCTTTAAGAAGAAGATTTCTTAATATTTATATCTCTAGCTTCGATAATTCTTATTTAAAACAACTTTCTTTGTTTAATAACTTACTTAAAGAAAGAAATGCTTTATTGAAAAGCGAAAGGATTGATAGAAACTATTTAGAGATAATTGATGATAAGCTAATAGAAACATCTTATCCAATCATGATAAAAAGAAAAGAAATTATTAAGAAATTAAATTTAAGTATCAATACTATCTTTCAAAACATTGATTCTACTTCAAATGAAATAAGCTTAGTTTATAAAACGGACTTAGACTTAGAAGATTACCAAGAATACTATCAATCTATGAAAAGAAAGTATAAAGAAGATTTTGAAAGCGATATAAGACGAAAATCAACTTCGAGAGGAATTCATCACGATGATATGATAATGCTTCTCAACGGGCGTGAAATTGGCTTATATGGCTCACAAGGACAAAATCGAATCGGATCATTATCTTTAAAACTAACAATGATTGAACTTATCAAACAAGAAATAGATGAAGATCCAATTATTATTCTCGATGATGTTTTATCTGAATTAGATATTGAACATCAAAACAAATTATTAGAAATTTTAAAAAACTATGAACAAGTATTTATTACTTGTGCAGATAATTCTCTTCTTGTAGATGATGCGAGTATTTACAAGATTGAAAATGGCAAACTTATAGGGAGGTAACTATGGCAGAATTAGAAAAAGAAACTGTTTCTTACATCGCGGATGAAGATAAAGCAGATGAAGATTACACTGGTAAGAACATTCAAGTTCTTGAAGGATTAGAAGCAGTTAGAAAAAGACCTGGTATGTACATTGGTACAACATCAGAATCAGGATTACATCATTGCGTATGGGAAATTGTTGATAACGCGATTGATGAAGCTCTCGCGGGATATTGTGATACAATCCACGTAATTATTAATAAAGGCGATACAATCACTGTTACAGATAACGGTAGAGGTATTCCTGTTGATATAGTAGCAAAGACTGGTGTATCTGCATTGGAAACTGTTTATACAAAACTTCACGCAGGTGGTAAATTCGGTGAAGGCGGCGGTTATAAAGTCTCTGGTGGTTTACACGGTGTTGGTGCTTCAGTTGTTAATGCACTTTCTACATGGTTAACTGTCGAAGTTCATAAAGACGGCGGTATTTATCAAATTAGATTCGAAAATGGCGGTCATACTGCAATCCCTTGTACTCGCGTTGGTGATTGTGATGATTCTGGTACTATTGTTACTTTTAAACCAGATCCATTAATCTTCAAAGAAACAACAATCTTTAATTACAATACAATTAGAGATCGTATTAGACAAATGGCTTTCTTAAACAAAGGCGTTAGAATCATTGTTTCTGATGAAAGACCTGATGAAGAAGAAAATAGAATTAAAGAAGAATTCTGTTATAAAGGCGGCGTTAAAGAATACGTTGAATATTTAAACAGAACAAAAGTTCCTATGTCTCCAGATGTCATTTATTGCGAAGGTAAAGACCAAGATGTTCAAGTAGAAATCGCAATGCAATATAACGATACTTATGTCGCGAATGTATATTCATTCTGTAATAACATCAATACTGTTGATGGTGGTACACATGAAGAAGGATTTAGACTTGCATTAACAAGAGTTTTAAATAAATATGCAAGAGATAACAAAATGTTAAAAGATAACGATGATTCTTTAACTCAAGATGATTGCCGTGAAGGTTTAACTGCGATTATCTCTATTAAACATAAAGATCCTCAATATGAAGGTCAAACTAAAGGTAGACTTGGTAATTTTGAAGTAAGAAAGATTGTTTCTGATGTCTTTGGCTCATGCTTAGAAAGATTCTTATCAGAAAATCCTAAAATTGCAAAATTAATCATTGATAAAGTAAAACTTGCAAGTGATGCTAGATTAGCGGCAAAAGCTGCAAGAGAAAATACAAGAAGAAAAACAGGCTTAGAAATCACTTCTTTACCTGGTAAACTTGCGGACTGTTCTTCTAAAGTTGCAGAAGAATGCGAATTATACATCGTCGAAGGTGACTCTGCTGGTGGTAGCGCAAAGCAAGGCAGAGATAGAAAAACACAAGCTATTCTTCCTTTAAGAGGTAAGATCTTAAATGTTGAAAAAGCACAAACAAAGAGAATCTTCGCGAACGCTGAAATTGGTAACCTTATTACAGCGATTGGCGGAGGATTTGGTAATGACTTCGATGTATCTAAGATTAGATATCACAAAGTTGTAATTATGACCGATGCCGATGTTGATGGCTCTCACATTAGAATTTTATTATTAACATTCTTCTTTAGATATATGAAACCTTTAATTGAACAAGGTTATGTCTATATTGCTCAACCTCCTCTATATAAAGCTAGCAGGGGTCAAAAAGACTACTATTGTTACAACGATGAACAATTAGATGTCTTAAAGAAACAAATTGGACCAGAAGCAGCAAAACGTTTATCTATCCAACGTTATAAAGGTCTTGGTGAAATGGATTTCCAACAATTATGGGAAACAACTATGGATCCTGCAAAACGTAAGATGATTAGAGTTAAACTTGATGATGCAATTCTCGCTGATCAAATCTTCGATGAATTAATGGGCGATAGAGTTGAACCAAGAAGAGAATATATTGTTGAAAACGCTAAGTTCGTTCAAAACTTAGACTTACAAGCATAATAGGAAGGAGAATTTATGGCAGAAGAAAATAAATTAGATGAAGAATTAGAAAACAAAGAAGAAACTCCTTCTGAAGATGAAGAAGAACAAGAATTAGAAGGCATTGAAGAAGGTATTGTACCTAGCTTAACTGAAAGAGATTTAACAAAAGAAGTTAAAAATGACTTCATTGAATATGCAATGTCAGTTATTGTCTCTCGTGCTTTACCAGATGTAAGAGATGGTTTAAAACCAGTTCATAGACGTATTGTTTATGGTATGAATGAACTTGGTAATGGACCTGATAAACCTCATAAGAAATCCGCGCGTATCGTTGGTGATGTTATGGGTCGTTATCACCCACATGGTGACTCTTCAATTTATGGTGCATTAGTTAGACTTGCACAAAACTTTAATACTCGTTATCCATTAGTTGATGGTCATGGTAACTTTGGTTCTATCGATGGTGATGGTGCCGCGGCTATGAGATATACTGAAGCAAGAATGAGTAAAATCGCTCTTGAAATGGTAAGAGATATTAAGAAAGATACAGTTGATTTTATCGATAACTACGATGGTGAAGAACAAGAACCTATTGTTTTACCAAGTAGAATTCCTAACTTAATTGTTAATGGTTCCAGCGGTATCGCGGTAGGTATGGCAACAAACATTCCTCCACATAACCTCACTGAAGCAATTAACGCAGTACAAGCTTTAATTAAAGATCCTAATTTAACTCCAAGTGATATCATGAATAATTATTTATTCGGACCTGATTTCCCTACTGGAGGTATTATCTTAGGTAGAAGTGGTATTAAAGATGCTTATGAAACTGGTACTGGTTCAATTACTATTAGATCTAAAGCTCATATTGAAGAAATGGCTAATGGTAAAAATAGAATTGTTGTAACAGAAATTCCTTATCAAGTAAATAAAGCATTAATGATTGAAAATATCGGTCATTTAGTTCGTGATAAAGTTATTGATGGAATTACAGATATCAGAGATGAATCAAATAAAGAAGGTATTCACATTGTTATCGAATTAAGAAAAGATGTTGTACCTGAAGTTATTTTAAATCAATTATACAAAAACACATCATTACAAACTGGCTATGGTATTATCATGTTAGTTGTTGATAATGGTGAACCAAAAGTATTAAATATCAAACAAATCTTATCTAAATACTTAGATTTCCAATGCGAAGTTGTTGAAAGAAGAACAAGATTTGATTTAAATAAAGCTCTTGATAGATTACATATCTTAGAAGGTTTATTAAAAGCAATTGATAATATTGATGAAACAGTTGATATTATCCGTTCATCAAAAACTCAAGAAATCGCAAAAACAAGATTAATTGAAAGATTTGGTTATACAGATGTTCAAGTTAAAGCTATCTTAGATTTAAGACTTGCTAGATTAGTTGGTCTTGAAAGAGATGCAATTGTTGATGAAATTAATCAACTTAAAGAATCTATTGCATATTATGAATCATTACTCGCAGATCATAGTAAGATTGAAGGCGTTGTTAATGATGAACTTGAAGAAATTAAACAAAAATTCGGCGATAAACGTAGAACAGAAATTTCTAACGCAGTCAGTTCAATTGATGATGAAGATTTAATTCCTGAAGAAGAAATTATTATCACTCTTACAAAATCAGGTTATATCAAACGTCAAGATCCAGATGCATTTAGAAGCCAACATAGAGGTGGAAAAGGTGTCAAAGGTATGTCAACTCATGATGATGACATGGTTGAAAAGATTGTCTACGCAAAAACACATACTGACTTATTATTCTTTACATCTTTAGGTAAAGTTTATCGTATCAGAGGTTATCAAGTACCATTCTATTCAAAGAATTCTAAAGGCTTACCTGTAGTTAACTTATTAAACTTAGAAGATAATGAAAAAGTAAAATCAATTATCTCTATTGATGAATATAAAGAAAACGAATATCTCTTCTTCGCGACAGTTAATGGTATTGTTAAAAGATGCGATGTAAAAGAATTTGAATCTATCCGTCAAAACGGTAAGAAAGCTATCGAAATGAAAGAAGGAGATGAACTCCTTGATGTTAAATTAACTAATGGATCTGCATTAATTTCTATTTCTGCATCCAATGGTAAGATGGTTAAATTCAATGAAAATGATGTTCGTGTCATGGGTAGATCTGCTTCCGGCGTTAAAGGTATTGAAATCGGTGATGAAGATAAAGCATTATCATTAACTACATCATTAGAAGGTAACTTAGTATTAGTTATTTCTGAAAAAGGTTATGGTAAATTATCTCCACTTGATGAATATAGATTAACTTCTAGAGGTTCTAAAGGTGTTATCACTATGAACATGACAGATAAGACTGGTAATTTAGTCTCTACTAAGAGCGTCAATGGTGATGAAGATGTTATGATTATCACTAAAGGTGGTATTATCATTAGAACATACTTAGGTGAAGTTAAAGTTGCAGGTAGAAATACTCAAGGTGTTAAGATTATTAACATCAAAGATAAAGAATCTGTTGTTTCATTAACAATTGTTCCTCATGCTGAAGAAGAAATTGTAGAAACTCCTAGTGAAACTCCTGCTGAAGAAAATGTCTCTCCAGTTGAAGAGAACAAAGAAAATAATTAATTTAATTGAATTTAAAAATTCGTTGTAATATTATTTATGTGTCCTTTGAAAAGGAATATCAAATTAATTTAAATTTTAGAGAGTTATTGGTCGGTGAAAAATAACATTTAAATAATTTAGTCCACCCTTTAGGATGAAGGTAATGCTTCCGTTGATCGCGTTAAGATTATTTAAGAGACAATATAGAATATTTATATTGTAATTTGGGTGGCAACACGGGTAATTCGTCCCTTAGTATATTTTTATACTAGGGGATTTTTTATTACAAAAAGGAAAGAAAGGAAAATAAAACTATGTTAGATATTAAATTTGTTAGAGAAAATCCAGAAATAGTTAAAGAAAACATTAGAAAAAAATTCCAAGATGAAAAACTTCCTTTAGTTGATGAAGCAATTGAATTAGATGCAAAAATTCGTGCTTTAAAACAACAAGGTGGCGACTTAAGAGCAGAACGTAATTCATCAAGCCAAAAGATTGGTCTTTTAATGAGAGAAAAGAAAGTTGATGAAGCAAACGCAATTAAAGCTAGAGTTGTTGAAATCAACAATCAATTAGTCGACATTGAAAAAGAAGAAGAAAATTTATCTCAAGAATTAAGAAAAAGAATGCTAGTCATTCCAAATATCATTGATCCAAGTGTACCTATTGGTAAAGATGATTCAGAAAACGTTGAAGTTAAGAAATACATTCTTCCATGGGATAAAGGATTTGAAATTCCTTATCACTTAGATATCTTAGAAAAAGTTCATGGTATTGATTTAGATGCAGCAAGAAAAGTCGCAGGTAATGGCTTCTACTATTTAACTGGTGATATTGCTAGACTTCATGAAGCAGTTATTGCTTATGCAAGAGATTTCATGATCAATAAAGGATTCACATATGTCATTCCTCCATTCATGATTAGAAGTAATGTTGTTACAGGCGTTATGTCATTCGCAGAAATGGATCAAATGATGTATAAAATTGAAGGTGAAGACTTATACTTAATTGGTACAAGTGAACACTCAATGATTGGTAGATTTATTGATACTATTACTGATCAAGATAAATTACCTATTACTTTAACTTCATACTCACCATGCTTCAGAAAAGAAAAAGGTGCACATGGTATTGAAGAAAGAGGTATTTATAGAATTCACCAATTTGAAAAACAAGAAATGATCGTTGTTTGTGAACCAAAAGATTCAATGGATTGGTTTACAAAGATGTATAGCTATACTGTTGAATTATTCTCATCTATGGGTATACCTGTAAGAACTCTTGAATGCTGTTCAGGTGACCTTGCAGACTTAAAAGTTAAATCATACGATGTTGAAGCTTGGTCTCCACGTCAAAAGAAATACTTCGAAGTTGGTTCATGTTCTAATTTAGGTGATGCACAAGCAAGAAGACTTGGTATTAGAATTAAAGGTGAAAACGGTAATTACTACGCTCATACATTAAATAATACTGTTGTAGCGCCTCCAAGAATGTTAATCGCAATCCTTGAAAACTTCTTAAATGAAGATGGCTCTATTGATATTCCTGAAGTATTATGGCCATATATGGGTGGAACAAAGGTTATTAAACCATAAAAAACACGCAACATTTTAGCGAAAAACTCAAATTTAAGCAATTAAAAATCTGTTAGAGAATATCTAACAGATTTTTTTGTTATTCGACTGATTTTAAAGATTCGTTCATATCTACTTTTTTGATTTTATGCTTTGTAATAAATATGACTATTACTACAAAGATAACTGAAATGACAAATGCAAGTATATATGAATACCAATTGATGTCAGATATTTTACCAAAATCTAACATAGTAAATACGATATTTAAGAAAACTATAGCTAGAGGAATACCAACTATTATACCTATTAATGACATAATAAATATTTCTCTATAAATAAAGCCATTAACTTCTGGATTGATATAACCTAAAACTTCTAGTGTTGCTATATCTCTTTTTCTTTCACCAATATTCATGGTGGTTAAATTGTATAAAACTAAGATAGATAATGCCATTGCGAAGAATACAACCGCGAGAGCGATTAATTTAATAGTGTCTCCATTATCAATATTGAAGCCTGAAACAACAATACCTTGGCTAGAAATATCATATAATCCTAAACCTGCCATAACAAGAATTGTAGTTCCACATATAGAAACAACAATCATATAGAATCTTCCTTTAAATCTAAATACATTTCTTAAAGTAGATTTATATTTAAAAGATAATCTTTTCCAAATAAATGATATTTTTTCAAGTAAGATCTTTTTACCTGGTTTTAAACTTTTTTGTAAAAATAAATTTGCAGGTATTTCTTTTACATCTTTATATGAAATAATAAATGTGATTAATAACATTACAAGTATCATTCCTAATGAGGAATATAATCCCATTGTTAATGAAATTGATGAAGTTACTTTTGGAAGGAAGAATAAACCTTCAAAAGCTTCATAAACTATATTAGGTAAGAACATTACTCCAGTTATTAAACCAAATAAACATCCAATCAATGTACAAGATAATGAGAATAAAATATATTTAAATATAATGGTACTATCTTTATAACCTAATGATTTTAAACAACCAATATTTTTTCTTTCTTCATCAATTAATCTTGTGATATTAGTGAAACATACTAATCCAACAACTGCGATAAAGAATAATGGGAATGCCATAGTAATAATAGATACTTTATCGGTTAATCCTTTAATAGTTGCGTAGGATAAATTTTCATCTAGAGTTAAATAAGCAAAATTATCTTCATTAAATTCTTCTTTTAATAAAGAAATATTATCTTTTACTTTCTCTATATAATCAGAGGCAAAATAATTACTTACATTATTACATTTTATATATAAATCAGTTGTAGGAATTAATGAACTAAGGAGACAATGATCTTTAGAAAAATAAATGATAGTATCTAAATATTCTTCACTGACTTGATGAATATCACCTTGTCTTGATATTAATAATGGATTTTTAATAATACCGGTAATAGTAAACTCCATATTATAGATAGTTAATTTTTCACCAATAGAACGAGTTTTTACGTTAGAAGAGGCTTCTTCTACGCAAATTTCATTATTGCTAGAAGGCAAATCACCTTCGAGTAATTCTAATTTATTGACTTCATTATTAAAATCATAAATATAAAATCTAGTTGTTTCATTTTCAATATCTACCATTGAAAGTTCTTGATAAGAAGATACAAATGAATAAGATTTTATTTTTTCTATTTCTTCAGAAGTAAAACCTGTGGTAGCTTTAGATTTAATAATAATATCAGGTGTATTAGTTTCTACATAATAATCATTTAATGAATCTAATACTTTTGGAGATATGCCACCTAATCCCGTGACAAAACATATTCCAATCCCAATAATTAATAACATCGCAATAAAACGAGCAAGGTTATTTTTAATCATTCTAAATAGTTCTTTATAGAAAGCTTTCATTACCAAGAAATCTCCTCGACTGTTTTAGGATTAGGATTAAATTCTTCTTTACTAATAGAACCATTCTTTATATATAAGACATGATCCGCGATTTCTTTGATTTGACTATTGTGAGTAACAATAATTACTGTTTTACCATCTTCTTTAACTAATTTAGTTAATAATTTTAATATTTGTTTACCTGTTTCAATATCTAATGCACCAGTTGGTTCATCGCATAATAATAACTTAGGGTTTTTAGCAATCGCTCGAGCGATCGATACTCTTTGTTGTTGACCTCCGGATAATTGAGAAGGAAAGTTTTCTTTTTTATCTTCTAGACCAACTAATTTTAAAGTTTCATCAGGGTTTAATGCATCTTTACATATTTCAGTTGCGAGTTCAATATTTTCATGCGCGGTTAAATTAGCCATTAAATTATAAAATTGAAATACGAATCCTACATCATTTCTTCTATATAATGTTAATTGTTTTGAATTTAATCCATATAATGATTTCTTATCGACAACTAAATCACCAGATGTAATATAATCCATTCCTCCAATCATATTTAACAATGTTGTTTTACCTGCGCCAGAAGGACCTAATATAACAACTAATGTACCTTTATCGATTTTAAAATTAACATCTTTTAATGCTTCGGTGATAACTCCATTTACATTAAATGTTTTACAAAGATTTTTTGCTTCTATATATGCCATAAAGACCTCCATAAATAAGTTATAAATAATTTCATTTAACGTTGATTATTATAACAATCAAATATTATCTATTCAATTAACAATAATAAATAATTTATTTAGTATGTAAATTTGATTAAAATACTTGAGATTTTAGCACAAAACTTGAATTTAAGACAAAAAATGCTGTTTTTTTAAAAAAATATAAAAATAACAAACATTTTAGCGAAAAACTCAACTTTTGAGCGCATATTTTAAAAATTAAAAAATAAAATAAAAAATATCTTGACCTAAAGTTGACTTGAGGATTTAAGATTAACTTATATTAAGGAGGAAATGTTATGTTAGGTAATTTTACATATTGGAACCCAACAAAATTAATTTTTGGAAAGGAATCATTAAATTCTTTAGTAGATGAATTAAAACCATATGGCAATAGAATATTACTTGTATATGGTGGAGGTTCTATTAAAAAGAATGGTATATATGATTCTGTAATGAAAATCTTAAAAGATAATGGAAAAGAAGTTTTTGAAGATGCAGGAGTTATGCCTAATCCTACATATAAAAAATTATTAGGTGGTATTAAAATCGCTCGTGAAAATAAGATTGATTTTATCCTTGCAGTTGGAGGAGGCTCAGTAGTTGATTATTCTAAAGCTTTATCAGCATCAATTAATTTAGAAGGTGATCCTTGGGAACACTATTATGAAAAGCAAGAAGAATGTGAATGTTCACCTGTTCCAGTAGGATGTATTCTAACTATGGTAGGTACTGGTTCAGAAATGAATGGTGGTGCAGTTATCACTAATAGCGATAAGAAACTTAAAATTGGTAAAGTATTTGGTGCATACATGAATCCTAAATTCTCTATTTTAAATCCAGAATTTACTTATTCAGTTCCTCAATATCAAATGATCGCAGGAATATATGATGCATTTAATCATATTTGTGAACAATATTTCTCTGATGGAGATGATTGTGCTTCTGATTATATTATGGAAGGATTAATGAGAAGTTTAATTCATTCAAGTTTAGTCGCAACTAAAGACCCATTAAATTATGAAGCAAGAAGTAATATTATGTGGGATGCAACTTGGGCTTTAAATACATTAGTTGGAAAAGGTAAAACAGAAGACTGGATGGTCCATATGATTGGACAAGCTATTGGCGCGGTTACCAATGCAACTCATGGTATGACTTTATCCGCGGTTTCTATTGCGTATTATAACTATGTATTAAAATTTGGTATTCCTCAATTTAAGAAGTTTGCTTTAAATGTATGGAATGTTGATCCAAAAAATAAAACTGATGAAGAAATTGCAAAAGAAGGTATTTCTTGCATGAAAAACTGGATGGAAGAAATAGGTTTAGTTATGGATGTAACTACTTTAGGAGTTACAAAAGATAACTTAGAAGATTGTGTTAATGCAACAATTATTTTCCCTGCAGGATTTACTTCATTAACTAAAGATGATGTAAGAAATATCATTGTTAACTCAATGAAAAAATAATTCTTTACTAAATTAACGATAATTTATATAATATTAATGCCATTGCGATGCAAGTAGGTGAACCAGGTCAGGACCGGGAGGTAGCAGCCTTAAGCTGTCCTTGTGTGTGCAATGGTTTTTATTTTAGAAAAAATTATGACAAGAGAAGAAAAATATATGAAGGAAGCTTTAAAAGAAGCTTCAAAAGCTTTATTGATTGATGAAGTACCAATTGGATGTGTAATAGTTAAAGATGATAAGATTATCGCTCGAGGACATAATCTTAGAGAAACTAAAAATAATTCTTTAGCGCATGCAGAGATTGTTGCGATTAATAAAGCGTGTAAAAAATTAAATTCCTGGAGATTAATAGATTGTGAAATATATGTTACTTTAGAACCATGTTCTATGTGTGCAGGAGCGATTTATCAATCTCGTTTTAAAAATGTAATTTATGGAGCAAGTGAACCTAAAATGGGTGCGCTTGGTAGTTTACTTGATTTATATTCATTACCTTTAAACCATTATCCAAATGTAACTAAAGGAATATTAAAAGATGAATGTTCTTCGATTATTTCAAATTATTTTAAAGCAAAAAGAAATAAAGAAAAAAGTTGAGATTTTAAATTAAATCTCAACTTTTTAAATACTATCTTGATTCTAATAAAACTTTAACAACTTCTACCATTTGTTCCATTTCATTTATATCAACATATTCATATCTACCATGACAGTTATAATCACCAGTTCCTAAATTAGGACAAGGTAAACCCATGAATGTGATACTCGCTCCATCTGTACCACCTCTAATAGGAGTAAATGTTGGTTCAATACCTAATTTTTTATAAGCACTAGTTGCTTTATTTACCGCGGTCATATCGTTTTTAAAATATTCATACATATTGTGATATCCTTCTTTAGATATTACTTCAATATTTGCGCGTGGATATTTTAAAGATAGTTTTCTTTGTATTTCAAAGAATTTTGCAACTCTTTCATGTATCTTATTTGAATCATGATCTCTAACAATATAATGCATACTTGTTTCTTCAACACTACCATTGATATCGTTTAGATGAGAGAAACCTTCATATTTTTCTGTATTCGCAGGTGTTTCATTTGGCAATAATGAATTAAATTCTTGAGCGATTAATATTGAATTGATCATTATTCCTTTTGCGCTTCCTGGATGAATACCAACACCTTTAATATTTACTTGTATTGAATAAGCATTGAAGTTTTCATAGTTAATATCATTGAATCTACCGCCGTCTAATGTATAAGCGATTTTTGCATTCATTTTATTTACATTAAAATTTTCGCTACCTCTTCCAACTTCTTCATCTGGAGTAAAACAAATTTTAATAGGTGCATGGTTGATATCTTTATGTGTTACATAATATTCCATTATTTCCATAATGATTGCAACACCAGCTTTATCATCTCCTCCAAGAAGATGATTTCCATCAGTTACAATAATATCATGACCTACATTTCCATTTAATGATGGGAATTCTTTAGGTGACATTGTATAAACATCATTTAATTTAATATCTTTTCCATCATAATTTTTAATAATTGTAGGAACGTAATTACCTCCAATTAATTCAGGAGATGTATCCATATGAGCGATTAATCCAATAGGATCTAATGTTTCATCACCATCTAAATATGCATATACTAAACCATATTCATCTAAATAAGCATTATCAATACCCATAGAATGAAGTTCTTCTACAAGTAACTTTGCTAAATTGAGTTGAATAGATGTGCTAGGAGTGGAAGAAGATTCTTCATCACTCATTGTATCAATATTGATATATCTTAAAAATTTTTCTACTACTTTTGACATAATTTTATTCCTTTCATAAACTTATTTTATTATAGCACTTTAGAAAAATTATATTTATATAAATAATATATAGAGAAGAATAAAATTACTAAAAAATTACTAACGATACACTGATAATGGGAACTGAAAATATGGAAAAATAATTGTAAAAATTTTCATTAATTTTATCTAATTATTTAGTTTACTTTAAGGTTAAAAATTGATATATTTTAGATACAATGTTTCGCAAGCAGAATAATAGCTTACGGAAACTAATAAATACCTCGTAAGAGGCTATTTACTTTTTTGTTGACGCAAAAATTTAAAAAGGAGCATGTTTTATGAAAATCATTAAAAGAAACGGTTCAGAAGTTAAGTTCGACATTAAGAAGATTGTTGTCGCTATGGAAAAAGCTAATGCATCTGTAGATGAAAAAGACAAGATTAGTGAAGAAGAAATTTTTGAAATTGCAGGTAAAATCTGCACTAATATGAAATCTATTAAACGTGCTTTAAATGTTGAAGAAATTCAAGATTTAGTTGAAAATGAATTAATGGATAGAAAGTTTTTTGCGCTTGCAAAAAATTATGTCACATATCGTTATCAAAGAGCTTTAGTTAGAAAAGCAAATACAACTGACGCACAAATCATGTCTTTAATTGAATGCAATAACGAAGAAGTAAAACAAGAAAACTCTAATAAAAACCCAACTGTTAACTCAGTTCAAAGAGACTATATGGCTGGTGAAGTATCTAAAGATGTCACTAAGAGATTCTTACTCCCTGATGATATTGTAAAAGCTCATGAAGAAGGTATTATTCATTTCCATGATGCTGATTATTTCGCTCAACATATGCATAACTGTGACTTAGTTGATTTAGAAGATATGTTACAAAATGGTACTGTTATTTCAGGTACAATGATTGAAAAACCAAAGTCATTCTCTACTGCTTGTAATATTGCAACTCAAATTATCGCTCAAGTTGCTTCTAACCAATACGGTGGACAATCAATTTCTTTATCTCATCTTGCACCATTTGTTCAAGTATCAAGAGAAAAGATTACTAAAGAAGTAATTAAAGAATTTGATGATAATGGTATTTCATATAACGAAGATCAAATTAAAAATATTGTTGAATCAAGAGTTAGAGAAGAAATTAAAAAAGGTGTTCAAACTATCCAATACCAAGTTGTTACATTAATGACAACTAATGGTCAAGCTCCATTTGTTACTGTATTTATGTATTTAAATGAAATCGCAGATGGTAGAACTAAAGATGATTTAGCTTTAATTATTGAAGAAGTATTAAAAGAAAGATATCAAGGTGTTAAGAATGAACAAGGAGTATGGATTACTCCAGCATTCCCTAAATTAATTTATGTTCTTGAAGAAGATAATATTAAAGAAAACTCAAGATACTGGTATTTAACTGAACTTGCTGCAAAATGTTCTGCGAAACGTTTAGTTCCTGATTATATTTCTGAAAAGAAGATGCTTGAATTAAAAGTAGACTCAAAAGGTGAAGGTCATTGCTATCCATGTATGGGATGTAGATCTTTCTTAACTCCATATATTGATGAAAATGGTAAACCTAAATATTATGGTAGATTTAACCAAGGTGTTGTTACATTAAATTTAGTTGATGCAGCTTGCTCTGCGAAAGATATGGATGATTTCTGGAAAATATTAGATGATCGTCTAGACTTATGTTATCGTGCATTAATGTGCAGACATAATAGATTAAAAGGTACATTATCTGATTCTGCACCTATCTTATGGCAATATGGCGCACTTGCTAGACTTAAAAAAGGTGAAAAAATTGATAAACTTCTCTTCGGAGGTTATTCAACAATCTCACTAGGTTATGCTGGTCTTTGGGAATGCGTATATAAATTAATTGGTCAAAAATTAACTTCAAAAGAAGGCGAAGAATTAGGTTTACGCATCATGAGAAAATTAAACGATGCATGTAATACATGGAAAAAGAAAGAAAATATTGATTTCTCTATCTATGGTACACCACTTGAATCAACTACTTATAAATTCGCAAAAGCATTACAAAAGAGATTTGGTATTATTGAAGGTGTTACTGATAAAAACTACATCACTAACTCATATCATATTAAAGTTACAGAAGAAATTAATGCATTTGATAAATTGGCATTTGAATCTAAATTCCAAAAATTATCTCCAGGTGGCGCGATTTCATATGTTGAAGTTCCAAATTTAAATAACAATATTCCTGCAGTATTAGAAGTAATGAAGTTTATTTATGAAAATATTATGTATGCAGAATTAAATACTAAATCAGATTATTGCCAAGTATGTGGATATGATGGTGAAATTATGATTGTTAAAGACGCTGATAATAAATTAGTTTGGGAATGTCCAAAATGTGGCAATAGAGATCAAACTAAATTAAATGTCGCACGTAGAACATGTGGATATATTGGTTCACAATTCTGGAATCAAGGTAGAACACAAGAAATTAAAGAAAGAGTATTACATCTTTAATTATGAATTACGCAACAATAAAGAATTATGATATCGCGAATGGCTTAGGCGTTCGCGTTTCATTATTTGTATCTGGTTGTACTCATCATTGTAAAGGATGTTTCAATGAAATAGCTTGGGATTTTATGTATGGTGAAGAATTCACCAAAGAAGTAGAAGACCAAATTATTGAAATGTGTAGACCTTCTTATATTAGAGGTTTATCTTTACTAGGTGGAGAACCATTTGAAAATTCCAATCAACATGCATTAACAGAATTACTAAGAAGATTTAAGAAAGAATTTCCTTCTAAAGATGTTTGGTGCTATTCAGGATATTTATTTGATAATATTATTGATGATAATTATCGAATCCATACTGAAGACACTAAAGAAATGCTTAGTTATATTGATGTATTAGTTGATGGTAAGTTTGAAATTGATAAAAAAGATATATCTTTAAAGTTTAAAGGTAGTTCTAATCAAAGAATTATCGATGTTCAAAAAACATTAAAAGAAAATAAAATAGTTAATTATTTCAACGATTAAAGAAACTATAAGCATAAAAACTTATAGTTTTTTTATGCCTAAAAGTTGAGATTTACGCTAAAATGTCGCTTGTTTTTATAAAAAAATTGAATATAATAAGGCTAAAATGCGAGTTTTTTGCTAAAATCTCTAGTATTTTACTTAATTTTTGCTAATTTGAGACATTAGAAACTAAAATAAACTTTATATATTTACTTAATTTTGTTATTATAAAAGCGTAGTTGTATATTAAATATACAAATAAAGGTGAATATTATGACAAATATTGTAGATGGAAAGCTTTTTGCTCAACTAGTTAAAAATGGATATGAAAATCTTAAATTAGAAAAAGAATATATTAATGAGTTAAATGTTTTCCCAATTCCAGATGGTGATACTGGTACTAATATGCTTGCGACTTTAGAAGGTGGAGTTAACGCAACTATATCTTTAGAAGAAAGAGATATTGGTAAATTATCTAAATTAATGGCGAGAAATATGTTAATGACTGCAAGAGGAAACTCTGGAGTTATTACTTCTCAAATCTTTAAAGGAATCGCAAATGGATTAGTTGATAAAAAAGAAGTTAACGCTAAAGAATTTGCTTATGCTTTTACAACTGGTACAAAGCAAGCTTATGCAGTTTGTAAGAATCCAACTGAAGGTACTATTCTTACTGTTGTTAGAGAAGCTGGAGAAAAAGCATATGATTCAGTTAATGAGAATTCATCAATTGAAGAATTTTTTAAGTTTTATCTTTTAGAAGCAAAAGCTAGTTTAAAAAGAACTCCTGATTTATTACCATGTTTAAAAGAAGCTGGTGTAGTTGATTCAGGTGCGGCAGGTTTTATTAGAGTAGTTGAAGGTATGAATATGTTCTTACTTGGACATGTTATTACTGAAGAATCAAAATCTAATAAAGAAGAAGTTTTTAATGAAGATTCTACTTTTGAATGTGGATATTCATTCGATGCAAAACTTCAATTATTAAAATCTAAATGTAACATTGCTAAATTTAATATAGAAATTATTAAACCATTAATTTCTGAATATGGTGAAGTATCTAATTGTTCTATTGATGGAACAATAGTTTCTATAACTATGAATACTTTATTCCCAGGTAAAGTAATTAATGCATTACAAAAATATGGTGAATTTATTTTATTAGATATTAAAAATGAATTAGCATCTTCATTACCGGTTGTTGAAGTAGAAGAAATTAAAAAGAAAGAACATAAAGAAGTCGCGATAGTCGCAACTAGCCAAGGAGAAGGTGTTTCTACAGTATTAGAAGAATTAGGTGTTGATGAAATTGTTACAGGTGGACAAACAATGAATCCATCTACAGAAGATTTTATTAAAGCATTTAAAAACTTAAACGCTGATACAATTATTGTATTCCCTAATAATTCCAATATCTTTATGGCAGCTAGTCAAGCGGCAGAACAATATCATGATGCAAAAGTAGTAGTATTAAATTCTAAATCTGTTGCGACATGCTATTCTTGTATGTCAATGTTTGATTTAAGTGAAGGTGTTGATACTTTAATTGAAACTTTTAATTCAATTATCGAAAATAACACATATGGTGAAATCACTTATTCAATTAGAGATAGTGAAATTAACGGTGTCTCAATTAAAAAAGATCAATATATTTCAATTTTAAATCATAATATCGTTGCAAGCAGCGATGATAAAATCTCTGCATTTAAAGAACTATTATCTCATATTGAAGATATTAATTATAAAGAAGTCTTAGTATTGATATATGGTAAAGAAGTAACTGAAGAACAAAAAGAAGAAATTAGATCGTTCTTAGGAACAACTTATCCACGTTTAGAATATGGTGAAATTGAAGGTGGACAAGATATTTATGATTTTATTATTTCAGTAGAATAAGGGGATATTTATGATAAAAGTAGTAGTTGATATTAACGGGGGAGATAATTCTCCTTCATTAATGGTTAAAGGTGTAGTTGAAGCAATTAACAATAACCAAGATTTAAAAGTTGTTATTGCAGGACAAGAAGAAGTAATTGTAGAAGCTTTAAAAAATGAAACTTATAACAAAGAGCAAATAGAAATTCTTCCTTGTAAAGATGTAGTAACAAATTATGATATTCCTTCAATGGTTTTAAAACAAAAACCAGAATCTTCATTAGTAAAAGGAATGAGATATTTAAAAGAACAAGATGATGCAGCAGGTATTGTTTGTATTGGTAATACTGGTGCGGTATTAGCGAGTGCAATGTTTGTTGTTGGTAGAATTAATCATTGTCGTCCAACTTTAGCGACTCTTCTTCCTAATGCATTAGGTGGATATATGATTCTCGCTGACTGCGGCGCTAATGTTGATACAAATGAAGAACAATTACTATCATTTGCAAAAATGGGTGTATGTTACGCGAAAGCAACCGGTATTGATAATCCTAAAGTAGGTTTATTATCAAATGGTAAAGAAGATAAAAAAGGTAATGAAGTTACTAAGAAAACTAACGCATTATTACATGAATCAGATTTAAACTTCATTGGTAATATTGAAGGTAATAACGCATTAAGTGGTGAATGTGATGTATTAGTAAGTGATGGCTTCGCAGGAAATATCTTACTTAAAAATATTGAAGGTGTTGCAAAAACTATTATTAAAGAAATGGTAGTTCAAGCAAAACAAGCTAAATCTAAAGAAGAAGCGGAAGTTATTAAAAACATGATTGGTAAAATCATGGCTAAATATAACTTTAATGATCAAGGTGGCGCAATATTATTAGGTGTTAATAAAATTGTTGTTAAAGGTCATGGCGCTGCGACAGATAAGACTATTGTATCAACTATAAATATGGTCTATGAATTAAGTAAAAATCACTTAATTGAAAACATGAAAAATATTTTAGAAGGTTAATTTTTTTAACAAGAAATTAACCTCTTTTTTTTATAATCTATACGTATTGAAAAATAAAGGAGGTATTAACTATGTTAAGACTTAGTAATATAACTAAAACTTATCAATCAGGGGAAACAACAGTTAATGCGTTAAAAGGCATTAGTCTTTCATTTAGAAAAAATGAATTTGTTTCAATCCTTGGCCCTTCTGGATGTGGTAAAACAACAACTTTAAACATCATCGGAGGACTTGATAAATATACAACAGGTGATTTATTTATTTCAGGTAAATCAACTAAAGATTTTAAAGATAGAGATTGGGATGTATATAGAAACCATCGTATTGGTTTTATTTTCCAAAGTTATAACCTAATTCCTCATCAAACAGTATTAGGTAACGTTGAACTTGCATTAACAATTTCTGGTTTTTCTAAAAAAGAAAGAATTGAAAAAGCTAAAAGAGCTTTAGATAAAGTAGGACTTGGTGATAAATACAATAAAATGCCTAACCAATTATCTGGTGGACAATGTCAAAGAGTCGCGATCGCTCGTGCTTTAGTTAATGAACCTGAAATCCTTCTTGCAGATGAACCTACTGGTGCACTTGATACTGAGACTTCAGTTCAAATCATGGAATTAATTAAAGAAATATCTAAAGAAAAATTAGTTATCATGGTTACTCATAACCCTGATTTAGCGTATAAATATTCTACACGTATTATTTCTTTATTAGATGGTGAAGTAGAAAGCGATTCAAATCCTTTTAGTGAAGAAGATGAAATTAAAGAATGTGAAGAATTAGAAAATAAAGCACTTTCTAACGTAGAAACTGAACCTAAAGATACAAAAGAAAAAGCAAAAATGTCTTTATGGACTGCGATTAAATTATCTGCGAAGAACTTATTTACAAAGCGTAAGAGAACTGCATTAGTATCTCTCGCAGGTTCAATTGGTATTGTTGGTGTTTCAATGGTTCTCGCGGTTAGCTCTGGCGTTCAAGGATATATTACTTCAATGCAAGATGATATGTTATCGGGTTATCCTATTACAATCTCTGAATCAAGTTATGATTTAAATTCAATGATGACTTCTTCTTCATCTAGAGAAGCAATTACTCAACTCGAAGTTCAAGATGGCAAAGTTAATGTTAATAAGATGGTTGAATATTTACTTGAAATGAGTAAATCACAACAAGATTTAATGGTATCTAATGAAATTGATGAAAATTATATTAAGTTCATTAAAGATATGCCTTCTAACTATTACGCTGCAATTAACTATGAATATGGTATTGATCCAACAAATAATATTTATACTTCATTTAACGCAAAAAAGAATGGCACTTCTAAAATACAATCATTATCTTCAATCTTAGAAAATTATAAAGCTGTATTAGATGCGACTGATGATTATAAATCTTTATCTACTTATATTGATATGTTCGCGAATAGTATTGCACAAGCTCCAGGCAATTCTGATTATATCTTATCTCAATATGATGTATTAGAAGGTAAAGTTGCAACAAAAGCTGATGAAGTAATGTTAGTTGTTTCCAAGAAAACAGAACTCGCGGATGTTTTATTTGGTGAAATGGGATATTATTCACAAGATGAATTCTTATCTCTATGCTATAAAGCCGCGGATGAAACAGAACAAAACAAAAACAATAACTATGATGAAGATTTGTTAAAATATCGTTTCTCTTATGATGAGATTATGGGTAAATCATTCTATTATTTACCAAACGATTGTATTTATAAGAAAAATACAACATCATCTCTTTCATTTGATTATACATATTCATTAACTGAAGAAGAAGTTTCTACTGAAGGTGTTGAATTAAAAGTAGTAGGTATTCTTAGACCTAAAGATTCTATCTCTTATGGTTGTTTATCTTCAGGATTTTATTACACAACTGAATTTACTAATATGTATCTAAGAGATAACAATAAATCTGAATTAACAACATTTATTAATTCAAAAGAAGGCCAAAGCATTAGCAGCGGATCTATTACTCAAAAATTAGAATCAGGACAAACTCTTACTATTGAAACTGGTGTTGGATATAGTCTTGATTATGAATATGATAAATATGACGCGAATGGTGTTAAAACAACTGGTACAGGAACAAAGCGTTGCTTTATTGGAGATTCAAACCAATCAACTGCATTAATGAGTGTTATTGGTAGTTACATGGGTGGATCAAGTGGAAGTAGTTCTTCTGCGACAAGCAATATTAAAACATTATCTGCGAGAAGTGTTGGAGGCAATGACATACCTAATGAAATCAACATTTATCCATTAAACTTTGATTCTAAATATTTAGTTACTGATTATTTAGATAAGTGGAACGCTCATGAAGATATTACATTAACAGATGGTTCGGTAATTTCTTATTCAAATTATTCTTCTAACAAAGATGGAAATCCTATTGCTAGATCTGAAATTAAATATACTGATACTATTGGAATTATTATCACATTAATCAATACTTTAATTAATGTTGTTTCTATTTCATTAATTTGCTTTACCGCATTATCATTGGTTGTTTCTACAGTTATGATTGGTATTATTACTTATGTATCAGTTGTAGAAAGAATTAAAGAAATTGGTGTTATTAGATCTTTAGGTGGTAGAAAGAGAGATGTTTCTAACTTATTTATCGCTGAAACTGTCATTATTGGTTTAGTAAGTGGTATCTTTGGTATTGGTATTACTTATATTGCTTCTGCGATTGTTAATATTTGCTTATATGGCATGGCAGGATTCAATGTCTGCGCATTACCAGCATCTCAAGCATTTATTATGATTGGAGTAAGCGTATTATTAACTTTAATTTCTGGCTTATTCCCTGCGAGAAGTGCAGCGAGAAAAGATCCAGTTGTTGCTTTAAGAACTGAATAATATTGGAAAGTGCAATAAAAATTCCTTATTGCACTTTTTTTACACTTGTTTAATAATATTAGTAATAGGAGTGAGTTATATATGAAAGAAATAATTATTAAATCTACAGATGGATATGAATTAGATGTTCATGCTTTTGAAGTAGAAAATCCAAAAGGATATATCCAATTATTACATGGTATGGAAGAACACCAAGAAAGATATGAAGGATTTGCAAAAATATTAAATGATGCAGGATATTCTTTCTTTACATCTGATATGAGAGGTCATGGTTATAAAGCACCAAAACTTGGTTATTTTAAAGAAAAAGATGGCTATAAATATTTATTAGAAGATTATAAAGCAATTACTAAATATATTAAAGATACATATAAAACTGATAAGGTTATTTTATTCGCACATAGTATGGGTACAATTACAACAAGAAACTTATTAATGAGCGAATCTAAAGATTATGAAAAAGTAATTATGTCAGGCTTCCCTTGTCCTCAACCTGCGGCAGGTTTAGGCATTGTATTTGCGAATATTGTTCAAACATTCCATGGTCCAGAATATCATTCTAAATTCTTACAAAACCTCGCGATTGGTGGATTTAATAAGAAAGTTAAGAATCCTAAAACTAAATTAGATTGGTTAAGCTTTGATGAAGAAAATGTTACTAAATACATCCAAGACCCTTACTGCGGACATGGATTTACTTGTTCAGCATTAAATGACTTATTCCATTTAACAAAGAACTTAGGAAAAGTAAAACTATATCACGATGTTAATAAAGATTTACCTATCTTATTATTAAGAGGTGATTCAGATCCTTGTACAGGATTTGATAAAGGGGCTAAAAATTCTATTAAAGTACTTACAAAAGCAGGATTTAATAATTTAAAAGAAGTTAAATATGATCATATGCGTCATGAAATCTTAAATGAAAAAGATGCAGAAAAAGTACATAAGGATGTATTAGATTTCTTAGGATAATAAATAAAGAAGATTCATACTCAAAAGAAAAATGAATCTTCTTTTTATTTATTGTAAAATTTACAAAATTGCACACAAGAGTTGAATTTGTGTGTGCAAAAATGTTAATTCGATTAAGAAGACAAAATTATATTTTTAACATTAATATTTGAATTTTAATAAATAAAAAATGCACACGTTTTAGTGTGCATAATATCATAAATTTATAAATTGAATAAAGCTTGTATACCTGCGGTTACATCGCTAAAGTGAGTGAAGAATATTTCTAATCCGATTGCAACTAAGATAATTCCACCTGCAATAGTTGCTTTGTTTGAGAAGATTGTACCAAATTTCTTACCGATAAATACTGCCGCGACACTAATACCAAATGTAACTATACCAACAATCGCGAATGTTAAATAAGCATTTAATGGTGATTGTTCACCATAGATAATACCAACAGATAATGCATCAATACTAGTTGCGATAGCTTGAATAAATAAAGCTTTAATAGTTAATACTTTATGAGATGTTTCTTCAGCTATTTCTTTACCTTCTTCTTTTGCTTTTTTAGCTTCTTTACCTTCTTTGATTCCTTCGATAATCATCTTGATGCCTAAGAAAGAAAGAATAATTAAAGCAATCCAAGGAACTAAATATCCGAATACTGTAGAGAATTTTTCTCCTAAGAATGTATTAAAGACAGTAACTGCAAGATAACCAAGTACTGGCATTAATATTTGGAATATTCCAAAGAAACTAGCGATTAAGAATGTCTTTCTTAATTTCATTTTTGGTTCCGCTAAACCATTTGCCATCGATACTGCACAAGCATCCATAGCGAGTCCTGCGCCTAATCCAATCGCAGTAACAATAAATAAAAACACTTCCATTAATTTGATCCCCTTATATAAATGTTTTCAAAAATAAAGACTCATGTAAAAAACAAAAGTCTTTTACATAAGTCTCGTTAATTAAGATTGAACCTGAGTTTCCTCAGTATGTAGGCCAATCGCTCAATGAGCTAACTACTCTCTTATATATGCGAGAATTATAACAATAGAATTTTATTGTTTCAAGATAAATTTATTAAAATATGTAGTATAATCTATGTTAGATAAAACTAATAGGTGAGTTATGTTAAAAGAAAAAAGAGATTTAAATAAAATTATATATTTAGATTCATTTGATATAGAAGTTGGTGATGTATGTTTATATGAATACCAAGATTTAATCTATATTGATTCTTTTAATTGTGATAAAAATTATTCTAAAGAGATTATTAATAATATAAAGGATAAATATAAATTAAAAGTAATTGTAATTAAATCACCTGATATAATTAATGTTGATAAAGATAGTGATGAATATAATAT